>JAFGIT010000302.1 GCA_016929465.1 Candidatus Coatesiibacteriota bacterium
ATGAATGATTGGGGCGGCCGCAAATGACTAATTTGGGAGCTGCGCGGAATGGCTATGTATATTTTCGGGATCGTCGCTGGTCTGGTTGGTCTTTTCTGGGGATTCTACGTATCCCAAGCTAAGGCCTTCCCTACAAACATCATCGGCGGGATAGTCTCGATAGGATGCCTCTTGCTGACTTTAGTGAGTGTTCTGCTGATTTGCGTGCCGGGCTTTTTTGATTAGGAGAATTTATTCAGATGTCGAAATGCATCATTTGTGAACAGAGGAAGGGCAAGAGGTTCTGCCCGCTCAAGAATGAGATGATCTGCTCTCTTTGCTGCGGCATAGTGCAGACTGAGGGCAATTGCCCCGAAGACTGCCCATTTCTGCAGGAAAGCAAGACGTTCGCCACGGAGAAGCAGGATGAGAGAGAAATTCAGCTTGGAGAGCGTTTCAAGCGAGATTTCGCAGCAGAAGACGAAGATGTGATGGCGACGTTAAACGCTGTTTCAACTCCCCTGAATGACCTGTTGGTCGTCTGTGGCAATGATGATGGCGATCTTCAGGACGCAGATGTCGTCGAGGCGCTCGATGACCTGATCGGACACATGAAGAAAGGGGTAGGCCAGGTCCTCGCAGAAGAGGACATCAAACTCAATAGGGCAGGGACTCTTCTACCAAAGCTGAAGGATGCGCTCGATGAGCTCGACGATTCCGTCCCAGAGTACTACGTAGTCCCCTGTCTCGAGATAATAAGGGGCCTCATATCGCTATCACAGAAAGATGATTCCCCGAGAGCTTATCTCGACGAGATGATCAAGCTCAAAGAGGAAGAGAAGGCGCAGCAACCGGAAGAGGAACAGGAAGAAGAAGTTGCCCCATCGGGTGAGCCAGTAGCGGTCGATGTCTCAGAAGCCCCAGAGCCGGAGCCTCCAGCGGAAGCGCCAACAGCGGATGACCTCTTCGAAGAATCTCCCGAAGAATCCGAAGATAAAGAATAATCCCCAGAGTAAGTTTAATTGACACATCGCGGATGCTCGAGATGCGGACATATCACGGACGCCACGGAGCTTCCCGAGGTTTGGTGAACCACCGAATTGAGTGAGAGGTAGTAAAGATGTCCTTGAGAGTTGCAATCAACGGCTTCGGAAGAATTGGCAAGCTATTCTTCAGGGCGGCCTATAAGAGTCCTGAGATCGAGGTTGTTCAGATCAACGATTTAATGGATACGAAGACGCTCGCCCATCTTTTGAAGTGGGATTCGACGCATGGCGCATTTCCTGATGACGTCTCTTATGGAAGAGACTCGATCATTATAGGAAACCGGAAAATCAAGATTTCCGCCGAGCGTGATCCAGCGACCCTCCCATGGAAAGAGGAGAGGATAGATGTCGTGGTCGAATCGACCGGCATTTTTACGAATAGAGCTGGTGCTTCGAAGCATCTCGAGGCCGGAGCGAAGAAGGTTGTGATCAGCGCGCCAGCGAAGGAGCCTGATATAACCATCGTGATTGGCGTAAACCATGAGGAGTACGAGCCGAATCGGCACCACATAGTCTCCTGCGCCTCATGCACCACAAACTGCCTGGCGCCTGTTGCAAAGGTCCTTTTGAGGACATACGGGATCGAATACGGTCTTATGACCACGACACACGCTTACACAAATGACCAGAGGACGCTGGACTTCCCCCACTCCGACCTCAGACGAGCGAGAACTGCCGCTGTATCGATGATACCGACAACCACTGGTGCCGCCAAGGCGACTTCCCTTGTTCTGCCTGAGCTGAAGGGGAAGATCGACGGTATGGCAATTCGAGTTCCGACCCCTAACGTCTCACTGGTTGACTTCACGTGCGTTCTCGAGAAGGAGACGAACAAGGATGACGTCAACAAGGCGCTAGCGAATGCGGCGGAGAATGAGCTGAAGGGAATTCTCGACGTGTGTGACCTTCCACTCGTCTCGATTGATTTCAACGGCAATCCATTATCGTCGATAGTCGATGCACTCAGCACGACGGTTTTGAAGGGCAAACTCGCGAAGGTCATCTCCTGGTACGATAACGAATGGGGTTATTCGAATCGGCTCGTTGACATGGTTAACCTGATGGGCGAGCACCTATAAAATGATCGCGGGTCTCTCGAAAAAAACTGTCTCGGACGCCGATATCGGTGGCAAAAGGGTCTTCCTAAGGGTCGATTTCAATGTTCCGATCGACTCCGACGGGAATATCCTCGATGATACGCGGATAAAGGCGCACCTGAAGACCATAAATCACATTCTTTCCAGGGGCGCTAAACTCATTCTCGCCTCTCACTTCGGGCGGCCGAAGGGCAAGGTTGTTCCATCGATGAGCCTCGTCCCCGTTGCGAAGAGACTCAATAAGCTACTCGATGGCAGAGTCAGATTCATATCGCAAAGCGTTGGAGAGGAAGTCGAGAGCGCTGCCTCCGAGCTTCAGGCTGGCGAGATACTCCTTCTCGAGAACCTGAGGTTCAATCCGGGCGAAACTGAGAACAGCCCCGAGCTCGC
>JAFGIT010000303.1 GCA_016929465.1 Candidatus Coatesiibacteriota bacterium
CGGGGATCTTTGCCAAGAGCTTCGACAAGGCCGTTGAGGGTTCTGGGCTGTCAGCCGCGAAGCTGGCGACGATCAACTGGGGAAGTATGTGGTCCCAGAATCTGATTTCGGTCACGCTGGGCAATATCGTTGGCGGCGCTATTTTTGTTGGCATAGGTTACTGGTTCGTGTTCTTGAGAGGATGCAAAGACTAGAGGCTCTCAAAGACCGCCAAAATATGTGAGGAGAAATCCAAATCTATGAATGTGATGACCAAGACGAAAGCAGAGGAAGGGGCGAGTCACATATATGAGCCAATCCCCTGCGAGATAGTCTCCAAACGGGACTTGACCCCCCTGGAGAAGCTCTTTCGGATCGAGATGCCGGATGGGCGAGAGCTTGGCCAAAGACCTGGGCAGTTCGTGCAGGTTTCAATACTGGGATACGGCGAGGCGCCGATCTCCATCTCGAGTTCGCCGACTAAGAGAGGCTACTTCGAGCTCGGAGTTCGGAATGCTGGCACCCTAACGGGAGAGCTCCACAAACTGAACGTGGGCGATAAAATCGGGATACGCGGCCCGTTTGGCACTTATTTCGATGTCGAGAAGCTGGCCGGGAAGGACCTGGTCCTGATCGCCGGCGGTTGCGGCCTCGCTCCGATGCGTTCGTTGATCCAGTATTGCCAGGACAGGCCAAGCGAGTTTGGCAAACTCACAATTCTCTACGGGGCCAAAACTCCTGAGGACCGGCTCTACAAAGAGGACCTAATTGAGTGGAATGAATCCAGCGTCTTCGCTTGCAGCTATGCGGTCGATGGAGTTCCTGCCGGAGGGTGCTTCAACGAGGGCCAGGTCGGGCTCATAACCGTCCTGATACCGCCCCTGGAATTGGACGTTAAGAATACGGTCGCAGTGATCGTCGGGCCTCCAATTATGTATCGATTCGTGATTGCAGAGCTGAAGAAAAAGGGTCTTGCCGAGGATCAGATCGTTGTATCGCTCGAGCGTTATATGAAGTGTGGAGTAGGCAAATGCGGGCATTGCGCCATTGAGCATTTGTATTGCTGCCTCGATGGCCCTGTATTCTGGCTGAACCAAGTGAGTAGTCTGAAGGGGGCAATATGAAACGAACACTGACAACTTGTCCCTATTGCGGCACTGGCTGCCAGTTCTATTTGCTGACTGATGGCAACGGCCGACTGGTTGGCGTAGAGCCTTCGAGTGAGCACGTGATCTCGAAGGGACAGCTCTGCGTGAAGGGCTGGAATGCGTTCAATTTCCCGAACCATCCGGACAGGCTAACCGTCCCGCAGATAAGAAAGAACGGAAAGCTAGTTGAGGCCTCCTGGGACGAGGCGCTTGACCTCGTCGCTTCAAAGCTGAAGGAAGTTCAAGAGAAGCACGGGGCAGACTCAATCGCGTTCTTCTCGTCGGCCAAGACGACGAATGAGGAGAACTATGCACTGATGAAACTTGCGCGGGCGGTCTTCAAGACGAATAATGTTGACCACTGCGCACGTCTCTGACACTCCGCAACAGTAGCCGGTCTGGCTGCTACATTTGGTTCTGGCGCAATGACAAACTCCATCTCCTGTGTGGAGCAGACGGGTTGTATTCTCCTGATCGGCTCCAACACGACGGAGCAGCATCCGTTGATTGGGACGAGGATAATCAACGCGGTCAAGAAGGGCATGAAGCTAATCGTTGCCGACAACCGCAAGATACGCCTCGCCGAGATCGCGGATATGCACATCCGTTTGGAGAATGGGACCAACGTTGCGTTTCTCAATGGCCTGATGCACGTCATCATCAAGGAAGGGCTCGCGGACGACGAATACGTCAAGACGCGGACCGAGAATTATGACGAGTTGAAGGCTATCGTTGAAGAGTACACTCCCGAGCGAACTGCTGAGATATGCAAGATAACGCCTGAGGAGGTCGTCAATGCTGCGCGGATGTACTCCGCTCCTGAAGCTGCAATGATCGTTTACTGCATGGGTATCACGCAGCATTCCCACGGCGTTGACAACGTCAAGTCCTGCGCTAACCTGGCGATGCTTACTGGCAACGTCGGCAAGGCGGGAACTGGTGTCAATCCGCTTCGGGGGCAGAATAATGTCCAGGGCGCGTGCGATATGGGCGCTCTTCCAAACGTCTATACGGGTTACCAGAAGGTTGTGGATGAGGCTTCGCGAGCCGTGTTCGAGAAGGCCTGGGGAGTGGAGAATCTTCCTGGCAACGTGGGATTGACCGTAACGACAGCGATCAATGCCGCCTGCGATGGCCAGCTCAAGGCGCTCTTTGTGCTGGGCGAGAATCCAATGATGTCGGATCCCGACCAGCATCACGTCAAAACTGGCTTGGAGAATCTCGACTTCCTGGTGGTGCAGGATATCTTCCCGACACCGACGACTGCCCTGGCCGACGTCGTTCTTCCTGCGGCTTGTTACGCGGAGAAGGACGGGACCTTCACCTCCACCGAGCGCAGGGTGCAGCGCGTCCGCAAGGCGTGCGATCCGCCGGGCAAGGCGAGGCAGGACTGGGAGATTGTCGGAGACATCGCAAAGCGAATGGGCTATGACGGCCTCACGTATAACTCGCCCGAGGAGATCATGGACGAGATAACGCGAGTCACTCCCATCTATGGTGGAATGCAATATGACAGGATTGACCAGGTCGGGCTGCAATGGCCATGTCCCGATAGAGAGCATCCTGGCACGCCTTTTCTCCATAAGGGGACTTTCAAGCGAGGTCTGGGGCTGTTCGGACCAGCGTCCTACATGCCTCCGATGGAGCTTCCTGATGAGGAGTATCCATTCCTCCTGGCGACAGGGCGTTGCTACTTCCACTTCCACACGGGTACAATGACCCGAAGGACTCGCCTGTTGGATCGCGAAGAGCGTTTCCCCTACGTCGAGATCAACCTGGATGACGCCAAGAGACTCGGGATATACGATCGGTTCCCGGTGATGGTTTCGACCCGCCGTGGTGAGGTCAAGGCTCTCGCAAGGGTATCCGATGTCGTTGTGCCGGGGCATCTGTTCATGACCTTCCACTTCGAGGAAGCCGCAGCAAACGCTCTGACGAACAACGCGCTCGATCCTGTGGCCAAGATCCCAGAATATAAGGTGTGTGCCGCACAGGTAAGGAGGGCGTCATGAAAAGAGCGAAGACAGAAGAGCTGAAGACGTTCTTTGAGTCACTGAGTGACAAGTACGACCTGAGAGTTCCGGTCAAGCTGCACGACGGGACGCGAGTTCTCGGAAGCCTATCCGAGGGAGAGTTTGCCATCGAGGGAGGTAAGATCCCTCAGAAGCCAACGAGCGTGTTCTTCCCGCAATTCGACGAGATGTTCGTCGTCACCGATGGCGATGTGGCCATGGCCAAGCCGCCGGCCAAACCAATCATGGTTGTGGGCATGACGGCTGAGGACCTCGACTGTCTCGAGTTCATCGACAAGTTCTTTGCCGAGAACTTCCGCGACAACATCTACTACAACAAGCGCGATGGCTCAGTGGTAGTGGGTGTGTCCGGCAGATGCGGCAAGGATGGCGAGTTCATGAAGATAGCGGGCGGCAAGTGCGATATTGAGCTGATTTCAGATGGCGAGTGCTTCATTGTGCATCCTTACACCGACAAGGGCGAAGGGCTCGTGGAAAAGCTGCAAGCGGATGAGTGCGGCTGTGGTGGAGTGCACATGGAGGCTCTTCGAAAGGAGTCGGACGCATTGCCCAAGGAGGACGAGGAGACTGTAGATAAGGCCTCCGAGTTGATCCGGCAGGGCAAAGTCACCGACGAATTCTGGGATGAGATAGCGACGCGTTGTATAGCCTGCACAAGCTGTAACCTGGCGTGCCCGACGTGCACATGCTTCGAGGTCTATGACCGAGAGCGCGACGGTAAGATGGTTCGTCAAAGAATCTGGGATTCGTGCCAGCTCGACGGCTTCATGCGCGAGGCCAGCGGGCACAATCCATCAGGGAAACAGCTGCAGAGAACGCGCCGTCGGATCCATCACAAACTTGCTGCTGATGTCGAGCGCTGGGGCCATCGGACGTGCATGCTCTGTGGCCGCTGCGACGAGGTTTGTCCAACTGAAATAGGCATCAAGTCAGTTTGCAGAGAGATAGTAAAGCGATTTAGCTAGACTACCGAGAAATGGTTCGCCTTTTGGGCTGAACCATTTCTTTTGCTGTCGTTATGTTACATTCGACATGACGATCAGAACGACTAGAGCACAGTCCATCCTTTTATTCACAACCCTCTTCAGCCGTCCAGGAATGTCACTTCGACTGGTTCACACCGACGAGTCCTATCAGGTCATCGTCGATGCCAAGTCTCCGCAATGTCTCCGGGAGAGGGGCCCCGGTCGCCGGATCCAGGCCCGATATTTCGCAGAATTGGGCGAGCACCGCTGCGAATTCGTCCCGTTCGATTCTCTGCCCCTTGAAGCGTCCAGCGGGTTTGGGATCGGTGTGGATGCGTCTCGGCAGCGTGTTCAAATTCGTTGGCCCCGCGCGACGGCTAAGCCACAGCCGTTCAACCGTATTGATGCGCTGCCCGATCGTCTTGATGTCGGAAGCGGTTAGGTCCATATCCGTGGCGGCGTTTATATACTGAGCGAATTCGTCGAATCCCAGAAGGTCCGGGCTATTGAATTTGACGACAAACCTGCACATTCCGAGTGCATCACAGGCGGCAAACAAAGCCTCTGTCGTTCGAACCATCTCCGGTTTGCCCTCTGAGGAAGATGGGTCTGGAGAAACGTCAGTTCCAAAGAGCTCTTTCAGCTGCTTGCGGCTGAGGTTCAGAGCTTCGAGGGTCGGTCGAGAACGAAGGTGGTCCGCCCCGCGCGTTGCAGTAGCAACGCCAAGCGCAAATCCCATATAGCCGCGAACATCGACGGCCTCGCTCGCGAGTAGTCTCTTTGACCAAATCAACACATCTTCGACAGCATCCCCGTACCGTTCAACGAGGGCTATCGGCCCATCTGCAAGAATCGCCCCCAGCCCTTCTCTCTTCGCGATCAGTTCCGCAAGGCGCATCACCATGTCGGGCTGGTCCCAGTCGAGACGGAGGCCTTCTGTCTCCTTCTCGGTGATTACGCCGCGCTTGAAGAGCTCAATCGTGGCGGCAATCAAATTGCCAAGAGTGCAGGAATCGACGCCGAGGCTGTTCAATTTGCGATTGATAGCGAGGACCGCGTCGAGGTCCGTTACTCCGACGACTGGCCCAAGCATCCCCATTGTGCCATATTCGATACCTGCGTCCTCGACGCCCGCGTACTTGCCGGCCGGTATCCTGTAACGGTGCTGACAACGTATCGGACAGGAAAAGCACCCGGACCGGCTCGTGTAATATTCCTGGACAAGTCTCGAACTGCGCAATGCATTGGCGTTACTCAAAGGTGCGGAAGTCGCATTCTTGGTCCTGATCATATCCCTTCGATTGTGAATGTCGTAGAGGTATGGAGTCCCTCTCTTGCGCAAATGACCGATCACGTCGATATCAGATACGGTCCTATAGAGGTCCTTGGTCGATTGCACAAAGCGGCGCCGGTCGAAGAGCTCGGCCTTGAGATCTCTTCGCGGGCCCATGACGATGATGGCCTTGATTTGCTTCGCACCCATTGTGCATCCGAGCCCTGTCCTCGAGGCGGCGTGACGACCGTCGGCTCGCACTTGCGCGTAGCGAACCAGATTCTCTCCGGCTGGGCCAATGGAAAGCGCTTCGGCGTTCTTTCCATACCTCTTTTTGATTGCATCATAGGTTTCGAATGCATCTTTGCCCCAGAGCCAATCTGCTTCTTCGAGGGAGACCTGGCTTCCCTTCACTAAGACGATGCCGGGAGCATTGAATTCCCCGGTTATCACGATGTGATCGAATGGAGTGCGACGCATGGCCACGCAGAAGTGCCCTCCGACGGTCGAGTCTCCGAGTAGTCCTGATTCCGGTGAGATGCCGGTTATGGACGTCCTGTCAAGACAGAGACCAGGGATACCTGACAAAAGCCCGTTGCCTATGATGATGGGAGCGCTCGGGGAAAGCGGATCGAGACCGGGCTGTGTGAAGCTCAATAAAGCGAGCGTATTAATGCCCCGTCCACCCAGGAGCATCTGCCTGAGCCTTCCTTCGATCGGGAGTCGAGACACGCTCCCGTCGGACAGGTTGATGTGGCAGATCTCTCGCTCGAGAAAAGCACTGTGCATCCAGAATTCCTCCACCTACTCCTTGGCCGTTGCTCTTTGGACTACTGAAAATATAGAACTCCGCAGCACTCAGGTCAATTTAATCGCCGCAATTAGCCCTACAGAAGTATTCGAGCGGCGAATAGGGCTGTTAAAGGAAACTTGGCAATTCCCCCAAAAATGCGAGGGGCAAATGCGAGAGAAAAAAGGGTGTTGACTGGGCGATATGCATCACCTAACCTATCCCTCTTCACCAATTTAGTATTGGTGGTGAGTTGACCTGAGAATTTATGCGGAGATTACGCAGATGACTACTCAGAAGGGTCTCAAAAGCACAGAAGAGCTTATGTCGGCGATTTCCGCCGCATCCTATGCGGAGGGAGACCGACAGAGGCTGAACTGCAAAGACGCGTTTGCAATAGCAGAGAGGCTGGGGCTCGGCCTAAATGAGATCAGCCGCGCATGCAATCAGAATAATATCAGAATATCCAAGTGCCAGCTTGGATGCTTCGAATAGAGCATATCGGCCCAGCGATGGGAGGCAATTGGATCCGTCGAGACAGTTCCAGCAAATTCTCATGTTGATCGGATAGCGAGCGAATTGACAGAAAAACTCTATCCAAGATTCAAGCTTTGGCTCTCGACTGATGACTCTGAAGGCGCATTCGGTGACGGCAAGTGGAGGCTACTGGAGTCGATTGGGCGCAATGGCTCCCTTAGTGCGGCCGCAACTGAGCTCGGGATCAGCTATCGCAAGGCCTGGGGAGATATCAGGAAGGCGGAGAGAAGTCTCGGCGTGTCTCTCATCGAAAAGCACAGGGGTGGCAGCGGCGGCGGCGAGACTCTGCTCACAGAGACCGGCAAAGCCTGGGCGCAGGGCTATTCCAGCCTGCGTTCGGAGGTCGAGAAAACAGTATCAATAGCATTTGAGCGACACATAGTCCACTTAGAAAGGAGCAAAGATTGAACAAAACACTCGGAATCATCCTTGCGGCTGCACTCATCTGTTCAGTCGCATTCGCAGGAAGCAAGGCAAAAGACCTGTCAGGAGACCTCGTGATATTCCATGCCGGCAGCCTGTCAGTTCCATTGAAAGAGATCGCAGATGCTTTCATGAAGGAGCATCCAGGCGTGAAGGTCATCCGTGAGGCTGCCGGCAGCAGGAACTGCGCCCGCAAAATATCCGATCTCAACCGCCCATGCGATGTTATGGCCTCAGCGGACTACACCGTAATCGACGCTCTTCTGATCCCCGATCATGCGAGCTGGAACATCAAGTTCGCCGCTAACGAGATGGCGATCGTGTATCACGATGAGTCGCGCCTGGCCGAGAAGATCAACAATGACAACTGGACGGAGATATTGAGCAACGATGCAGTCAGATTCGGTCGTTCGGACCCTAACGCCGATCCATGCGGCTATCGGGCCGTTTTGACGATGAAGCTCGCCGAGAACTACTACAAGAAGCCAGGCCTGGCGGACAAAATGCTTGCGAAGGACAACAAGTACATCCGCCCAAAGGAGACCGACCTTCTTGCGCTGCTCGAATCGAACACGATCGACTATATATTCCTCTATCGCTCCGTTGCCGAGCAGCACGGGCTTAAATTCATCCTATTGCCAGACGAGGTGAACCTCAAGCGGGAGAGCCTCACCCCTCTCTATGAGACGGTTTCAGTTGATATATCTGGCAAAGCGCCCGGCGAGAAGATAACGAAGAAGGGCGCCCCGATGATCTATGGAGTCACTATACCGACGAACTCCCCCAACCCGAAGGTCGCGCTCGCATTCCTTGAATTCATGCTCGATAAGGACAAAGGCATGAAGATTATGGAGAAGAACGGCCAGCCGTCAGTCGTGCCATCTTTCACGACGACCTTCAAGAAGTTGCCGAGGTCACTCAAGAAATTCGCGTCATCACATTAACGGCGGTCTCGAGCCAGTCCGCTTTTTTGCCAGCCAAGGGCGGCCTTCGCGCCGCCCTTGCGACTATACGGGAAAGATATGGGGCTATCGTACAGAGGCCATAGACCTCCGCTCTCATGGCTGCATCTGACCTTCATTGCGCTAGGTGGTCTCGTGCTTTTTTTCATTGTTGCGCCTATCCTTGGCATCTACCTCAAATCCACATACGGCGAGATCGCCGAGGTTGCCAAGGAAGCCGAGGTCAGGGACAGCATCTGGCTTACTCTCTGGGTGTCGATGGCCGCAACGCTCGTATTCTCGATCGCGTGCGTGCCTTTCTCTTACTTCCTGGCAAGGAAGACCTTTCCATTAAAGGGCATCGTAATGGGCATCATCGATCTGCCCGTGATCGTGCCGCATTCAGTCGCTGGCATTGCAATCCTAACCGTGGTTTCCAGGGACACACTCATCGGTGACACCTCAGAGTGGCTCGGAATCGACCTGATAGGGACACCGTGGGGCATCGCCGCGGCGATGGCTTTCGTCAGCGTCCCTTTTTTGATCAGCGCCGCTCGCGATGGCTTCGCTGCGGTCCCTGAGAGGCTGGAGAACGTCGCTCTCGGTCTCGGTGCTTCTCCTCTCAGAGTCTTCCTCACGATCTCAATGCCTTTAGCATGGCGAGCAATCGCATCGGGACTCATCCTGATGTGGGGCAGGGGAATGAGCGAGTTCGGGGCTGTTCTGATCATCGCATATCACCCAATGATCGCCCCAGTGCTGATTTACGAGAGGTTCGGCGCATTTGGGCTCAAGTACTCGCGTCCGATCTCCGTGCTGTTCATGACGGTATGCCTGCTGATGTTCATCGCCCTGAGGCTTCTTGCTAGTGGGAAGAAGAATGCTGAAGGTTGAGAGCCTATCCAAGACTCTCGGCTCATTCTCTATGCGAGAGGTTTCGTTCAGCATCGATAGGGGCGAATACTTTGTGCTGTTAGGTGCTTCGGGCGTCGGGAAGACGGTCCTATTGGAGGCGATAGCTGGAGTCATCAGACCCGATGCCGGACGGATCTACCTCGACGGTCTGGATATGACGAATCTGAGGCCACAGAACCGGAATATCGGTCTGGTGTATCAGGACCAGGCCTTGTTCCCTCACCTTTCGGTCAGGCAAAACATCGCTTATGGGCTAAAATGCCACAAGACCCGCCGGTCAGCGCTCAAAGCCGAGGTAGTCAGGTTGGCTGAGAGCGTGCGGGCATCAGAACTACTCGACCGAGATGTCGATACGCTCTCAGGCGGCGAGGCGCAACGAGTTGCTCTCGCCAGAACCATGGCTACAAAGCCCAAGTGCCTCCTTCTGGACGAGCCAATCGCCTCTCTCGACACGAGATCTCGCGGCGACATCCGCTCACTACTGAGAGAGCTGAATCGCCAGGGACAGACCATACTGCACGTGACGCACGACTACGAGGAGGCGGTGTCGCTTGCAACGCGCATTGCGATCATGGAGGACGGCCGGATCGTCCAGGATGGCTCTCCAGAATCGATCTTCCACAGCCCGAAATCGGAATTCGTGGCCGACTTTGTCGGAATCAAGAACTTCCTGAGGGGCTCTCTTGGTCCGGCAACAGAAGGAGAGCAATTGCGAGAATTCATCGGCCCCGACGGGATTAGCATCTGGATTCTTTCGGATGAAGAGGCCGGCCCCGGCTGCCTCATTTTCAGGAGCGAAGATGTGACCATCTCGATTGAGCAGCCCGTCAGTAGTGCCAAGAATGCTTTCAAGGGAATCATTCTCGACATAATCCCTGCCAAGATCGGAATGGAGGTATCGGTTCAAATAGGTGTGGAGATATCCGCACTTGTATCCAGGAGCTCCGTATCCTCACTGGACCTTCAAGCCGGGAAGACGGTCTGGGCAAACTTCAAGGCAAGCGCTGCACGGTTCTTGTGCGCTTGAGCGCAGCGCCGTATATTACTTCGACATGTTCGGAGTGATTGACTATCCCTCTATGTTAATGCTCGGGTCCGCCGGCCGTAATGCCGGCAAGACGGAGCTTGCTTGTGCCCTTATTCGGAGATTCTCTATGTCGAATGAGATTGTCGGCATCAAGGTCACCTCCGTGGATGAGATGAATGGGAAATGCCCGCGTGGAGGGGCAGGCTGCGGAGTTTGTACTTCTCTCACTGAGCCGTTCTGCATATCCGAGGAGACCGAAGGCCCTCCGGGGAAGGACACGACTCGCATGCTCAAGGCCGGCGCGTCGCGCGTTCTCTGGCTCAGGTGCCTCAAGACACATCTCAAGCAGGGAGCACAGGCGCTACTTGACAGGCTTGGTCCCTGCACGGTCTGCGTCTGCGAGTCCAACAGCCTAAGACACGTTCTTCGACCTGGTATCTTCGTAATAGTCAAAGATAAGAATGCAGGTGGATTCAAGGCATCCGCGGACGAGGTCCTCGAATTCGCCGATTGTGTTGTGCTCTCGGATGGCAGACAATTCGATCTCGACTTGGGCCGCATCGCCCTGTCAAATGGGAGATGGGCTCTGAAGGAGTATGCCACCGCCATCATGCTCGCGGGGGGCGATAGCGGCAGAATGGGACGCGACAAATGCATGCTTCCGGTCGGCGGCTTGCCAATGGTCGAGCGCATCTTTCGACAGATCGCCCCGCATTTCGAGGAGGTGATCATAAGCGCTAATGACCCCGATCGCTTCAAGTTCCTGAATTTGCCTGTCATCCCGGATCTCAAGCGCGGCACAGGGCCACTCGGAGGCATACTGTCTTCTCTCCTGACCTCATCATCCGACAAGAATGTCGTCGTCGCGTGCGACATACCGGACGTGAATCTCCCGCTCTTGCGGCGCCTGCTCGGAATGCTCGATGGTTTCGACGCGGCTATTCCAAGGAGCAATGAGGGATTCCTCGAGCCTCTATTTGCAGCATATAGCAAGAGCATCATTCCGGCGATGCGTCGGCAGCTGGATGATGGATATCGCAAGATCTCGACGGTTTTCGATCATGCGAAGATTGGCTACTTGGACCTTCCAGTAGGTTATGACCTGAAGAATTTGAATACTAAGAGAGATTATGAGGAATACATTGAGCAGCATGATACCTCGTGAGGAGGCATTCTCTATTGTGATGGGCCTTGCATCGCTCCTAAGAACAGAACACATACCTCTCGAGCAGGCACTCGGACGAGTCTTGGCGGAGGATGTCCTGTCCGACATCGACATGCCCCCGTTCGACAAGTCTGCCATGGATGGGTATGCGATCAGGCGCGAGGATATTCTTAGGGAGCTCGAGATCACAGAGGTGATCCCGGCCGGGACCCCTCCGAGCAAGCGCGTGGGTCCGGGTGAGTGCGCCAAGATCATGACAGGGGCGATGATCCCGGAAGGGGCGGACTGCGTCATCATGAGAGAGTATGTCGAGCTGACCGAGGACGGGAGGGTCAGGTTCACGGGAAATGACACCGCCACAAATATCTGCTATAAGGCCGAAGATACGAGCATAGGCGATGTGGTCCTGAGACGGGGCGAGCGCATCCTCCCTCAGCAGGTTGCAATACTCGCATCACTCGGATGTATGAATCCTCTGGTCGCAAGGCGCCCCCGCGTGGGTATCATGGCTACTGGTGATGAATTGGTCGAGCCCCGCGAGAGGCCCGGAGTTTCGCAGATCAGAAACAGCAACAGCTATCAGCTGCAGGCACAGGCTGCCGCAGCTGGTGCAATCCCCAAGTATTTCGGCATCGCAGAGGATACCGAGGCTGCAATTGATGCCACCTTGAAGAAAGTCATGGCCGAATCGGATGTGGTTTTGGTATCGGGTGGGGTATCCGTGGGGGATTATGACCTGGTACCCGCTATCTTGAGGAGAAATGGTGTCGAGATGGAGTTCGAAAGCCTTGCGATCAAGCCCGGCAAGCCCACGCATTTCGGCCTGGCCGATGGCATCTATTTCTTTGGACTTCCCGGCAATCCAGTATCGACATTCGTGATATTCGAGCTGTTGGTCAAGCCGTTTCTTCTGAAGCTGATGGGGCACGATTATAGACCGGCAAACATAGTAATGCCGCTCGAACAAGACATAGAGAAGCACAGAACGAAGCGTGAAGCTTGGTATCCGGTAGTGTTGACCTCAGATGGCTGCGTCCGACCGATCGAGTATCACGGCTCTGCCCATGCCCGCGCGCTTCCCCAGGCGGACGGCATCATCTGCGTTCCACGAGGAACAAATAAGCTCGCAAAGGGTGAAATGGTGCATGTGAGGATGATCTAGGCGAAAATCAAGGGCAACTCTATCATATTCCGCCGCGAGAAATGTCCCCGCCTGTCAATTCCCTCCTGTTCTGCTATATTTAGTCTTGAGGCCACATGCGCGATGGAGAGAATTGGGCTAGGGTGGCCCGATATGGAACACAATCCTGAGGTAATTCGCAAGCATTGGAGAGAGTCAGATGAAGAAACAACGATGGCATTTAGAGCTAGCTGTTCTACTGGTCCTTCTGTCATTCGTCCTCTATGCGATTCATTACGCGATCTTCGAGGACGCCCATCACATTTTCATATATACGCTGGGAGATATCGCATTCATCCCAATCGAGATACTCGTCGTATCCCTGGTCGTTCATAGCGCCCTTGCGGAAAGGGAAAAACGCTCCAGATTGCAGAAGCTTAACATGGTCATCGGGACTTTCTTCAGCGAAGTTGGTATTCAGCTTCTCTCCTACCTCGCGGATTACGATCCACATGCCGATGAGATCAGGAAGGACCTTCAAATGAAGGCCAGGCAGACTGGTTCTGACTTCGGCAGTCTAACAACTACTCTCGCTTGCTACGAGCACTCGGTCGATATCCACAAGATCGACCTGAAGGTCCTGCGAGAAATGCTGATGAAGAAGCGAGATTTCCTGCTGAGACTGCTCGAGAATCCGAACATGCTGGAGCACGAGACCTTCACCGACCTCTTGTGGGCTGTCTTCCATCTCGCTGAAGAGCTCAGCTATCGGAAGAACATCGATGAACTCCCGATGTCCGACAAGGAGCACCTTGGGGGAGACATCAAGAGAGCTTACAGCGCAGTCACCTGCCAGTGGATTTCATACTTGCGTCACCTCGAGTCGAGCTATCCGTACCTTTATTCACTTGCCCTGAGGACGAATCCTTTCGACAGGGAGGCTTCAGCGATCGTGAAGTGAGTTGATTCGGCCTATGAGCATTA
>JAFGIT010000304.1 GCA_016929465.1 Candidatus Coatesiibacteriota bacterium
AACAATCGCAAATGCCATCATCAGGGATCAAAAATGCTGGGAATATGCGCCTGTAAACCCTTGACAACCAACACAGTCACTTCATCCTTTTCCTGGCCCTCGCCCTTGACATCGAAAGGGCGCGATTACAGTATTGCCAGAGCCAATTATGACCACACACGGAGCGTATATTTAGATGAAGCCGGCGACAGACTTGAGGTTGATGACCACCTTAGCCATTGCACTGATCATTGTGGTGTCCGCACCTTCCGCTTTCGCTCAGCAGGAATATCCGAATCGCCGGTTCCCGGTACTATTTTCGGAGAACAAAGGGCCATCGAACTTCGGGATTAATGTCGGTCCGTGGTGGATGCCCGACTACGAGAAGAACGACACGCGAGTCGCTTGGGATTTTACCTTCTGGGCGGGCCTGAAGTGGGTCAAGCTCTCCCACTGGGCAAATAAGGGCTGCTGGGACTGGGTCGAGCTCATGCCCGGCGAATATCACTTCCACGACGATATAATCGGCGCGAACATCGACGACGCGATCGCCCACGGGATGCAGGTCGTTTTCAACCTGGCTTACGGCAATTCGCTCTATGGAAAGCACCCCGAGTGGGAGGACGGCATCTGCGTCGAGGACCCATCGCACCAGGACATGGGCCCCTGCACCAGGCTTTACGTGCCGACCGACGAAGCGGTTTTCAAGAGCTTCTCCTGCGGCTTCGCCAGGTATTGCCAGGAGATGGTCAAGCACTACGGGGACAGGGTCAAGCACTGGGAGGTCTGGTGCGAGCCGAACTACGGGAGCTGCGACCGAACCGACGTGAACTTCTGGTCGCCGCATCCGAACCCGGCGCAATACGCATACCTGCTCTTCGAGGCGGCGAACGCCATCAAATCAGTCGATGAGAGCGCAAAGGTCTCCTTCGCTGGCCTCGTCGGGATGGACAAGGCATTTTTGGGCCGGTGCTTCGATATACTGAACTCCATGGGCGGCGAGATCGGCGAGCCGGAATGGGTATGCAACAACATAGACATCATCGGCATCGATCCGTTCAGGCACGAGAAGACGGGTAGATTGAGCGCCCAAAATCGGCCAGAGAAGCCGACTCCCGTCGTCAACGACGACACGATGGATAACGCCTGGTGCGAGCGCCATCTATCGGAATTCGCGACCTACGAGGAACAGATGGCCGACTTCAAGAATTTTCTGAAGCCCTACTTCGAGTGCAGGGCCGAGCCGGAGGTCTGGGTGCTTCAGGACTGCTGGATATATAATATGTGGGGCCCGGAGATACAGGCGAAATACCTTGCCCGGACCTATATCGTGAACTTCGCGCTCGGGATCCCCGTCTTCTGGTGGCAGCTCAAGGAAGGCTCGGAGCTATACGCCCACGATTGGGGGATACTCAACAATCGGACCAGCGAACCGAGGCCGGCCTATTACTCCCTGCAGTCGGTCTGCGCGGCACTCGACAGCAGCATGACGCCCTATCCGCTCTATCACCGCTTTCCGGATGGCGATCCTGGTCCCGTCCGCTTCTACAGCTTCGCATCGCCCACCGACGTCAGGATCGTCATTTACAGAGACATCGATGCAGATGAATCGACGCCCGAGACGAATCCGGCTCAGCGTTACAATCTCGAAATAGCGAACCCATACGATGAGCTCCCCTTCCAGATTTGGCCAGTGCAGATGCTTACCTATCCAGATTTCAGAGTTCCCGAGGGGAGGCACCCTTGTGTCGAGTCACAGGTCTCGTACGAGTTCACTTCATCCTTCAGGACGATCATCCTGAAGGACATCGTAATCGCCGATTACCCGGTCGTGATAAGCCTCGGGAGGGCGCCGACGAGATAGGCCAAGGGTCTGTCTAAGATTGCGGGATAACCCCGAGATATCCCTCCCGCTGAAGAATATATCCAGCCTGCTGCTTCTTCCCCTCCCCGCCAATCGGGTGCGATCGGCGGGGAGGGGAAGTTTTGTTTCATATCTTTGAATCCGTAGGTTTGGCCTGCGGCCTACACCTACGGCTACTCACATGATGCCCCTCCAGGGCATTGAATGAGCAAAGCAAATCAATTGAAATACGCTACATCGAAATCGCTTTTGAGTCACATCCGATAGGCAAAGCCGGGCCTTTGGTCAGGTTCGCGAGAATTCATTGATTATTGGCCCTCGATTGTCCGATGTGAAATTCTGCACGTTTAGGTATTATATTTACCTGTATGTAGCGTCCACGAGCGTATCAACAATGTGAATTAGTCGCTGACGAAAGGAGCAACTAAATGAGTTACGAGCGTTCAACCCGGGCTGGTCTTCTTATGGCGCTAGTCCTGCTTGCTATTTCTGGCATTTGTTCAGCTATCCCAATTGGCCTGCAATGCGGAACCTATGATCCGGACCTGACCCCCGTCACGGTGCCGGACGAATTCAGCAAAGGCCTGGACCAGGCCGAGCCAACGGATTTCTTTATAGTGCAGTTCGACGCACCGATCACACCCGCCATGCGCTCTCAGCTGACGGATCAGGGCGCGCGCATCCTGCGGTATATTCCGACCTACGCGTATCTCGTGAAAATGGACGGGGCGAAGTGCGCCGAGATGGCTGCGGATGGCGCAATCTATCACGTGGAGCCGTATCAGCCGTTCTTCAAGGTCTCTACGAAGCTCTATCCGTATATGGCGGCGATGGGAGGCGAGACGCCCGAGAAGAAGGCGGTCATCCTGACGATCCAGGTTTTCGCCGGTGAGGACTGCGATGCGGTCTCGAAGACGATTGCCGACGCCGGCTTCTCTGCGAAGGAGCTTGCGATCTCCACCAACACTCGTGGCGGGAAGATCAAGATGAGCGTGCTCGCAACGCAATTGGATGAGTTCATCGCCTTTGTATCGCGGATCAAGGCCGTGGAGTGGGTCGAGGAGTGGAGTCCTTTCGAGCTGAACAACCATGAGGCGAGGTGGGTGACGCAATCTTACCTC
>JAFGIT010000305.1 GCA_016929465.1 Candidatus Coatesiibacteriota bacterium
TCTATTGGCCATGGATGACATTCATCCCGACGCCATACGTTGAGGGCACGCTCTATTCGGGCATTTCGTATCCGAATCTGCCGTCAACGACGCACACCATCCCGGAAGGGCTAGCTCCAGGCACATACTATTGGCTGGGAGCCGTCATCGCCTCGGATGGGAGCTTCGCGTCCGATATCGCCATCTGGCCGGTCGAGATTAATGGCGAAGGGCCGCGGAAATGAAGATAACAGAGCTGACGCTGGTCATTCTGCTTCTGGCGGCTGGACCCTGCGCTCTCGCAATCGACCTCTACGTCGATCCCGTCAACGGCGACGACGCGAATGATGGGCTGTCGTGGGAGGCGGCGCTGAAGACAATCACTGCCGCCGGCCAAATCGCAGATGGCAGGGATTGCGTGGAGGTGTTTCTTGCAGAGGGGATTTACTCGGAGGACAATGGGGAGTCCTTCCCAATCTACCTGCCGAATATAGTTGACATCCACGGATCGTCGATGGACAAGACTGTAATTGAATCGGGCGATTCCATCGGAATACTCAGGATATCCGAGGGCTGCACAGACCTTGACCTCCACACCATCCGGTTCGAGAGCTTCACAATCAGCCGATCTCACCCCGTGCCCTTCGACGAATTCTCGGATCCGGACATGATCGAGGTCTTCGAAGGTGGAGTCACCATGGAGCTACATAATATACGACTTCTGAATCTCTGCTCCGAGCGCCAGTTTGATCGCCCAAAGCAGGCAATTGTGGGCGGCATGACATATATTGCCAATTTCTACTCATGCGAATTTGTGAACTGCAATGGCCACCTTTTTCTCTATAACCACGAATACGATGACGATGGGACATGGGACATCGACCTGGCGGATTGCTTATTCACCTACGACGAGATTCTCGGCGAAGCTGATAGGGCCCTGGTGATTGAGGCTTATCATACTGTGTCAATGAGGGACTGCAGATTCAGCACGTCTGAGGATTATCTTCTTCTCCGTGTCTTCGGTGGATATCGGTGCGAAGTCCGCAATAACATTTTCGACGGCATTGATCTCTCGACTGGATGTGCCTATGACAGGGTGGAATATCTGGGCTCGACCTTTGCTGACTGCTATATGAAGATCATAGAAGCATGGCGCAACACATTCAGCTTTAGGGCCTGCCTGTTTGACGACGAGTGCGTGCTGGACCTCTCCCACGCGGGACTATATTCAGATCACAGTAGGCTTCCGCTGATACTCAATCAAGAGCCTGGACAGGAGTTCAGCATTCAGAATGCGGTCGAAGGAGAACCCATGTTGGTTTCAGGCCCGCTAGGTGATTCTTATCTTTCTAATGAGGCAGCCGGGCAGGAATTCACGAGCCCCTGCGTCGGCGCAGCAGAGACGAGCCACTGGTATGGCGCCTGGCCTCCGACGGGTAGCACAACTCGAACAGATGGCGTCCCCGACGAGGCGCCCTATGACATCGGCTACCACTACCCGAGTGTACCGCCTCCTCCTCCGGCCGTTGACGTTAGGACGGACAAATCTGAGTATGCCGCCGGGGAGGAGATGACGTTCTATCCATCGTATGAGAACCGTGGCGTGAAGGTCGAAGGGGCGATCTACTTCGCTTTCACTCCGGAGAACCTCACGTGGCTTGTCTATTGGCCATGGATGACATTCATCCCGACGCCATACGTCGAGGGCACACTCTATTCAGGCGTCTCGTATCCAAACCTGCCGCCAACTTCGCACACAATTCCTGAGGGCCTGGCGGCCGGCACATATTATTGGCTTGGAGCCGTCGTCGCCTCCGATGGGAGTTTCACGTCAGATATCGCGATCTGGCCGGTTAGCATTACAGCTGATTGATCAGAGGGATTCGTCCACGAAAGGCATACGGGAGAAAGAGGGCGGATTTGGCGGGCTGGAAAGCCCACCCTACACCACCATCGATCCGCAATTATAGCGGTGTCAGGCCACCGCGAGCCAAAGCGGTGCCGGGTCACCGCACTCCAAACTGCCCTTCTCCCGAGCCGCAGGTTCCTTGCCCCCTTTGACCTATTGACCTATTGACCTTTTTGCCCCCCCTTCCCGCGCAGCGGATCGTCGCTATTGAATGATTTCTGGGAGCGGATAGAATTGTCCGCGTGATGATAAGACGATTTGTCAGAATTTTCCGAGACTACGAGATAATCTACAACCTGGTCATCAAGGAGTTGAAGGTCAGGTATCGCGGCTCCTATCTCGGATTTTTGTATGCCCTCTTGAATCCGCTCGTATCGACGGTCGTCTTTGCCGTGGTCTTCACCTTCATCATCAGGATCAAGATGGAGCACTACGGGCTCTACCTTCTTACGGGATTCATGCCTTGGATATTTTTCCAACAATCGCTCTCGGAATCGGCGACCTCGATCATTCACAATGCGAACCTGATCAAGAAAGTGATGTTCCCAAGGGAGATTTTTCCGATCTCGAGCATCCTGGCTTGTCTCGTCAATTTCGGGCTCGGCATCTGCGTGATGCTGCCCTTCCTTGCGGCATACGGGCATTTCTCCGCGAGGTGGGCTTATTTGCCGCTGATATTGGTCATTCATCTCGTCTTTACGCTCGGGCTTGGGCTGTTCCTTTCATCGACGAACGTGATGTTCAGGGACATCGGCAACCTGATCGAGATAGTCATATTCGTGTGGTTCTACGCGAATCCGATCATATACCCGCTCAAGATGCTCGAGACGAAGCTTTCGGAGCTCGGCTGGGACTCGCTTCTCACCGTGTACCTATTGAATCCGATGGCCTCGATCATGGTCCTTTATCGCCACGCGCTCTTTGCCCCGGAATCGGATGATGTGCTCCTGACTGCGGCACTAGTCTCGGTCATCAGTGCATTCCTCGCGCTTGTGATAGGCCAGACGGTCTTCAGAAAGCTGCAGAAGAACTTCGCGAAGGAGCTCTAATCGCCCATGTCCGCTGCCGATGCCACAAACACGCCGAATCCGGGGTATGTAAAGCTCGACCTCTTCTGCAGGGGAATGCGGCTCGATCCGAGCTGCGAGCTGGAACGCGATGGGCGTCCTATACTTCGCACGCGGGCTGGACTTGGCAGCGGGCTGGAGATGGTCCTGTCGGAGAATGTGTGGGTGAACGCTCCTGTCGAGGAGGAATTCGCGAGCGATTCGCCCTACACCCTACACAAGGAGGGCGGCAAATACATCCTGAAGCGAGATGGGGCCTGCGTGTTCGAGGTCGCATTGCCCACCAGACCAGCATTCTATGACCAGGTGACGAAGAGCGGGAAGCGGATGTCGCAAGTCGGGGTTTTGCAGGGGACCTACCTCGGGATCTACCCGACGCGTGTATGTCATTACTGGACGCTGGAGCCGCGGGAGAACTGCAAGTTCTGCTCGGTGGGCCTGAA
>JAFGIT010000306.1 GCA_016929465.1 Candidatus Coatesiibacteriota bacterium
CCGAATATTCCTCACGCAGTTCCTGTGCCTCGGACTTGAGCTTCGCTATATCAGCCTTGCGGCCGGCGATCAGCCCGTCCCGCCGGTCTATGTGTCTCATCACCGGGTCCCACAGGACCTTCTTGAGCACAAAGACCAGGAAGAGAAAACTGACAAGCTGAATGACTATCGTGAGATTAATATCAACCATATTCTAATATCGCCTATTCTGCATTCAGCCGGTTTGTGTGTGCCCAATGAAACTGAGCCCCAGGACATGCCTGCGGCCGTCACCATGGGCAGAACAAATCAATGGCATATAGGTCTGCTAACCACCCACGACGAAGATCAGAAGAAGCGCGATAACCAACGAATAGATTCCCGTTGATTCGGAAACAGCCTGTCCGATAAGCATCGTTCTGGTCAAGAGGCCTGCCTCCTTCGGAGCACGAGCGATACCCTCGCAAGCGCGCCCCGCCGCATAGCCTTCGCCAACACCAGGACCGATAGCCCCGAAGCCCATGCAGATGCCTGCCCCCAGAAGAGCGGCCGCCTTGATTATGGTGGAAGAAGTTACTGGGTCCATTACATCTCCTCTTACAACTGATTTAACCGACGGCGCCTGCCGCCAGATGAATTCTATCTATTCGATTTATGTGATCAATTGTGAAAATCAGACTACGAACAACAGGAATAGGGCAACAATCAACGAGGCAATCGCCGGCGATTGGGCGACAGCCTGCCCGATGAGCATAACCCGCATAACGAGCGAACTCGTCCTCTCATTTATGCGAATCGCGGTGCAAGCCGATGCAGCTGGCATGCCAGTTCCTACACCGGCGCCGATCGCGCCAAGGCCCATCGAGAAGCCGGCGCCGAGATACGCCGCTATCTTGACGATGCTCGCACCACTTCCTTGCACGAAGATAAGCAAGAATGCAACAACAAGGGCGAAAATCGCCGATGTTTGAGTGACGGCCTGGCCTACTAGCATCATTCCCAGGACCTGACCACGAACCTCCTCGCGTCTGGCGACTGAAGAGCAGGCTGCCCCACCAGGAAGTCCCCCGCCGATGCCGCTGCCGAAAGCGCCGAAGCCCATCGCAATTCCCGCCGACACAAGCCCGAAGGCCTTCTCGAGACCACCCGTGAATCCCGAATATAAAAGAATGAACGCCACGACAAGTGCGAAGATGACTGGCGTCTCAGCGACCGCCTGGCCCACGAGCATCGTCCCGGTTATCTGGCTGCTGATATTCGGACGCCTCGCGACACCGTCACACGTCCTTCCGGCGCAGTATCCAACCCCGATCGCCACTCCGAATCCCGCAATGCCCACTGCGATGCCGGCTCCCAGCATGGCGGCCATATTGATGATCGCGTCGCCCTCGGTGCCAACATTTGTGCTAATCATAAGGACCGCAATTACTAGTGCGAATATTCCCGATGTCTCAGTGATCGCCTGTCCGATCAGCATTGTCTTGACCAGCTGTCCCGACGCCTTTGGCTGACGCGATATGCCAAGCGCGGTCTGACCCGCGGCGAAACCTTCTCCTATGCCAGCCCCGATTGCGCCGAAGCCCATGCAGATACCGGCTGCAAGATACTTGATGGCCTCTGCCCAGAATGCGTCCATTAGAGCACTGATCCCTTAATCCGATCGAACTGCGACAGAAGTATATGTCAGAAATAGCATGGTGAATACAAAGGCCTGAACCGATCCGACGAATATTCCGAAGAAGCCGTTCAGAACGACCGGTATGAGTATGAAATAGAGCAGATGTGAAACGACGATAATGATGATCGCCCCGCCCATGATATTCCCGAAGAGACGGAAAGAGATCGAGATTACCTTTGCCAGCTCTCCGACGACGTTGAGAGGAGCCATGAGAAATATGGGCTGGAAGAACTCCTTGAAATAGTCAACAAAGCCCTTCGCCTTCACGCCCGAGAAATGCCAGATGAAGAAGCCCATTATGCCAAGAGAGAGAGGGGTGTTTATGTCCTTGGTCGGCTCCTCGAGGCCCGGGATAACGCCGATCCAGTTAGAGATTATCAAGAAAAGGAATAGGGTGCCAATCAGAGGCAAGAAGCCCCTGTCATCCCGGCCCAGTGCATCCTTGACGAGACCATCGAAGAATCTTGCGAAGAGCTCGACGAGGACCTGAACGCGACCCGGGACCTCCTTCAGACGCCTCGCAGTCAGATAGGCCGCGATTATGATAATCGCTATTACCACCCAGGTCATGATCACCGTCATATAATTAACCGTCCCGAGTGGCGAACCCGGTTCACCGAACAGCTGAATCTGGGGTACCTGTCCTATCTCGTCCAAGTCCTATATCTCCCTGGAGAAGGCCTTGATAGGCTTATCTGAGCTCGAATAAAATCGACATATCAACGGCTCATAGAGTATGAGGACCGCATTGCACAAGAAGACGCCTGCAACTGTGGAAGCGAAATCGAAGTAGGACAGCTTGGAGGAGACGAGAAGCGCCGCTCCATAGAGGGCTATCCTTGGCACGAACCACTTAAATGAAAACGCCGCTGCAGCCCGTGATCCCCTTATGGCTAAGAGGCCGAGGGACTTACTGACCGCGAATCCGAAAGCAACAATGCTGACTACCGCGCCAAATCCAAATCCGAGCGCAACGGGCAAATGACCTAGCGTCGCCGCTACCGCGCAGACCAAGGCAGCAATGGTTGATGAGAGCTTTATTACCCGCCTTTTGAATTCGAGCAGGTATCTAACTTGTCCGTCTATGCTGCCAAACCTCTATCGTCACAAAAACTAATGTCATTCATTGTCAATATCGTCGCTACTATCGGCTGATGGAGGCACGAACCCCCGAAGCAGCATACGATATACGTTGAAGAAAGCGGCCCCGATACCGAGCAGTATGCCAATAATCAGAAAAACGTGGCCTGTGTCAAGCCATCTGTCGATGTAAAAGCCGCCGGCGAATCCGATGCCGATGGCCAGAACGACCGTTAAACCGATCTGTGTGATAAGCCCGAAACTTCGGAAGAACTCCCTAACTGCCTCGTCCTGTGGCTTTTTCATCAAGTCCCTCGCGAGGCACAAAACCCCCATCCATAGGTTCAAACACGAATCATGACCGCACTGATAGTCGCTCTTGGCCTATGCCTCTGTAAGCGACGAGCAGAAACTACTAGAAGCCCTGCCCCTGTGTCAAGAAATTCTGCGTGCAGAATCTCTCGTCCTATTCAATACGCCAAGATGTCTCTGCAAGGCGGGATATGGGACAGCCGAAATCGCCCACGCCGAAGATGCCTGCATAAGCCATATAGACCCCATGGGGCGCGACATCCGGTACGCTTAAGGCGAGTAAAGGATAGCCTTCGATCTCGAAATCTGCCGGCAGGACCACGTCCAGCCCATCAGGCGACATCCCCCAATCGGGGAAATAGATCAACTCACCCGTAGGGAATTGAATCGCTGCCGCGAAGGTCACCGAGAAATCGATGGGTGTGTTGTTTGCGAGGTCCAGCAGAAGCTTCAGAGCGTCAGATGCCGTATATGCTTCTGAGTCAACTGAAAGCGCCAGCGAGAAGTCTCCGACGGTTGGTCCATCCGCAAGTGCGTCCTCAGGATAGGAGACAGCCCCTCCCCTCACATCGACAAATCGAAAGCGATGTTGGGACACACCGGCCGGAATGCTCGTCTCCACAGAATAGGTCCCGTTCGCTGCGGTCCCGGATTCGAGTGCAAGCTGGATCGGAATGATGTCATTGGGTGAATGAAGGATCAATTGCTTGATGCCCGGTTCATTGCCGTCTGCGTCGAAATAATGAACTGAGAAGGTGAAAGAGTCATCCACAACGCCGCATTGCGGGCTGAATGTCCCATCGGTCAATGAGGGCGCCTGGTTCGAGACATCGACGAATGGGCCTTCGAAGCTTCCCGTCTCAGGCAGCCTGACCTCTGTCCCCTGGCTGTCGGCAAAGATGAAGTAATACTCATAGGCATTCGCCTCCAATTCCATGTCCCGGATATACTCACCATTGGATGGGGAATCCCCCGTGACGAGCTCCATGTCCTCCGTCGCAGACCACCCCGAAGCCTGTATTTGAACCTCCGCCGACAAAGGTGCGCCTCCCGATACATCATAGTAATGCACCGAGAAGGTGAACTCGTCATCCGCTCCACCCAGCACTGGATCGACCCCACCGGTGTCGAGTAAGGATGAATTCAGGCTACCGGCCAGATTCGGGCCGTAGAAATAACCCTCCTGGGGAAGCCGAATTACCTTCTCATTTGCCGTAAGGAAACTGAAGTAATACCACTCCGGCTGCACAGAGAGCTTGGTCTTATAGGTGTAATCACCGTTGTAGAGCATTCCGTTTCCCAGCGTCATTCTGACCGAATGCGTCATATCTGACCTGTAATAGAGGGTCGATACGGAGGGGGCTTCGCCGTCTCCGTCGTAGAAATGAACGCGAAATTCGAATTCTGTTCCCGTCGAACCGAGAGATGGGGAGACGCCTCCGTAGGAGAGATAGCTGCGAGAGCTCTCCCCTGTGACGACTGGGCCGATATAATATCCCGCGGAGGGCATCTTCACGCTTGCGCCCCTCTTGTCCGTGAACTGGAAATAATGGTTATAGGTGCCGGCCGGCAACGTCCCGCAATAGGTAAAGGTCCCGTCGTCCGCAGAGCCTTCCGTCAGCACCATATCCGACGAATACTCTTTTGTGGAACTTGCCACGACTATCTTCGCGGTCGAAGCCACGTCCTTGTCAATATCCCAGTAATAAACGGAGAACCAGAAAGTTGTGTCAGAGTCCCCCGTTGGCGGGGAGAGCATCGGCGAAGATAACATCGGAGCTGTATTGTGCCGGTCCACATCGGGACCTGAGTAGTAACCTGTCTCAGGGAGCCTCGCGGAAGCACCATATTCGTCCTCGAAGTCGAAGTAATAGTAGTAGTAACCCTCGTCGAGAGAAGTCATAGCCTGATAGGTGCCATTTGACCCGTAAGTTGCAGAAGTCTCCATAGAGAGCCTGTCCACGACTGCTTCGGTTTCGTCCACAATATAGACCATTGCCCTCGACGGCTCGTCGTAATCATCGTCCACATACTCTACCATGTAGATGAAAAGGTCCTCATCGTCGCCCGATGTTGGGGTGACGCCGCCGGCATCGAGGGTCGGTGGGCTGTTTTCTGCAGTCGTGAAGGAGAACTCGTATTCGGGCATTTCATTTCCTTCGAGATCCGTCGCGTGCACATCGACCTTCACCTGGGAATCCGGAGGATATCCATAGGAGGGGGCATATTGGATCGTCGATCCA
>JAFGIT010000307.1 GCA_016929465.1 Candidatus Coatesiibacteriota bacterium
TATGCATCTGGGCGGCCCAACCCGGACAGCGATCTCGATCTTCTCATCGTTATGCGGACGTCCTTGCCCAGACACAAGAGGGCGGCTCCTATTCGGCTGTTGTTTCGGCCAACTCCGTGCTCGATGGAGCTGTTGGTCTATACGCCTGAAGAGGTGGCAGAGTGGAACGGGACGGTAAACCACATAATCACCGAGGCGCTTCGTTGGGGCAAGGTGGTCTATGAGCGACAAAAACGCTGAATTGGCCTTCCGGTGGCTGGAGAAAGCGCAGCACGATCTGGTCACGGGAAGACAAACCCTGTTGCTTGATGACGGCCCCACTGACATAGTATGCTGCCACGACCTTGAATGCTCTGGAGCCAAGCTTGAATGTTCGCGCTGGATTGAGTAGCTTATGCTCTGGAGGTTAGTAGCTTATGTTGAGATCAGTTGAGGCGATCATTGGGCCGGATGGGGAGGTCCGTTTGCAGGAGCCGGTCAACCTGACACGCGCTTGTCGAGCGATCGTGACCATAATTGACGAGGCCGGTGCTTGCGAGACGGCTCTATTAAGCGAGCAAGCGCTTGGGGAGGACTGGAACCGACCAGAGGAAGACGAGGCGTGGTCTCACCTTCAGCGGGTTCCGTAGTCCTAGTTTCCTTCCCCTTCTCGGACCTGTCAGGCAGTAAGCTCCGTCCTGCTGTTGTTCTTGCCTCAGCGGGGCGGAACGACTGGGTCCTTTGCCAGATAACCGGAGCGCCTTATGCGGACTCTGCCGCGGTCCGGATAACGGATGCTGATTTCGTGTATGGTTCCTTGCAACGGATGAGCTTTGCACGTCCCGGCAAGCTGTTCGCTGCAAGCACATCCTTGATGAGAAGCGAAGTCGGTCGTCTCAATCCCATAGCGCTCAGGAAGGTGCTGGATGCAGTCATCTCTCTTCTGAGGGGCTCGCAGAAGTAGCATTCAAGTAGCGAATCGGGCAGCACACAGTAAAAGCAGCGACTCATTCGCCCACTGCGTAGGGAGGCCGTTGAGCACCCAAATGGCGCCTCTGACGACGAGGTGAAGTGTAAATGAACCAGGGCTTCAGCCCGAAATACACGATAACTAACCGGATAGCCGCCGGGCTTACGCAGATTGAGCGAGCTCGGGGATTCCTGGAGGCGGCGGCCTTGTCTGAAGACTGGGTCCGGGAGATGGGGCGTCGTGCGTTCGTGTTGGAGGCGCATCACACAACCCATATCGAGGGGACGCGCCTCACGCTGGAGCAGGCGGAACGGCTTCTGGCGGGCAAGGCGGTTCCTGAGGCTGACCCCGAGGATGCACGGGAGCTGCTGAACTATCGGCGAGCGTTCGAGTTCGTTTCCGAGTATCTTGAGACTGGCGGCCCCATCACGGAGGGCCTGATCAGACAAATCCACAGGCGCCTCGTCGAGGGCGTGCGGGGCGAGACGGCGGGGCCGGGGGAGTATCGCAAGGTCCAGAATTACGTGGTCAGCTCGACGACCGGTGAGGTCATCTATACGCCACCATCCCCGCTGGAGGTCCCGGTCCTGATGGCAGAGATGGTCGATTGGCTCCGTAGTGAGACCGGCGTTCATCCCGTCCTTCTGAGCGGGATTGCGCAGTTCCAACTGGTCCACATCCACCCGTTTCTCGACGGCAACGGTCGCGCGTCCCGCCTGCTTTCGACGCTGTGCCTCTATCGTGCGGGATACGACTTCAAGCGGCTCTTCACGATCAGCGAGTATTACGACCGCGACCGGCCCTCGTTCTATAGGGCGATCCAGAGCGTCCGAGAGCACGGGATGGACATGACCGCCTGGCTGGCATATTTCGTGGAAGGCCTGAGCACGCAGCTCCATGAGGTCAGGCGGCTCGGTGAGGGCGAAATCCGCATCGATGGCCTTGTCAAGGCGCATGGCCTCTCCTCCCGCCAGGCGAAGGCTCTCGGGCACATCCTCGAGCGTGGCGGCATCACGATCCGCGAATTCGAGCGGCTTTGTCCCGACGTCAATCGCAGGACGCTGCAGCGTGACCTGAGGGAGATGGTGGATGGGGGCGTGATATTGGCGTCTGGCGAGACTCACAACCTGGTCTATATCCTGCCCAAATAGGCCTCAATATTTGCGACATGTTTGCGACATTTTTCGCGACATGAGCCTTTGCTGGCCTATTCCCGGCGCGAATAGACTGTCTATCTGATCATCGTGCCGCCCCTTCAGGGCTGTGGGGGTTTTGCTGTGGCTCCGTCCCGCAGGTTGACACCTGCGGCTATTCGAATGTCGCCCTGACAGGGCGATTAATTGATGCAAGCCGATTGATTCAGATGTTGGTCTCCGTTGGAAGCAGGCTGTGATTGGGCTGGGTGTGCCTCGCAATTGTGGGTCCTTTGTGTCGGCAGTTGTTTCCGCGAATTGCCTCTCAATTGATCTGCTTTGCTCAGCTAATGCCCCAGCGGGGCATCGTATGAATAGCCGCTGTGTGCAGGCCATAGGCCAAACCTGCGGATTCCAGGACGCCAAAAACAAAACTTCCCCCCTGCCGCAAATCGCTCGCGATTGGCGGCAGGGGAAGAGAGGAGGGAGCTTCGATGCGGCATGGGATTAATCGAATAGTGCGCGTTGGCGGCAATTTTGGAGTGCGCCGGCTGGACGGCGCTTTCATATGCGGTGGCTTGACACCGCGCTAGCCTGAATTTGCCTTTGTCCCTTTCGAATATCTTGTCCCGTGAGTCGATTGATCAGACGGTCGTTGTCGCGTCGAGCCGCGACGAGGGAAAGCGGCGTCATGCCGCCGCAGTCCAAATGGCGGCGTCAAGCCCAGCGGTCCAAGAAGCGTCTATTTCGTTGACATGCTGGCCTTTGCGGCTTATCGTTTTGAATAGACGTTTCGCCATTTTTCTGGCGTGGGCGTCAATTGTTTTCGCGTGGGAAGAATGCCGCTAACTGGATTGAGGAGTGGAGCGCGTGGCAGGCTGCGAGCCGCCAGCGGCCACTCATCGAGAAAGGAGGACTGTGATGGCGATAGCTGAGCAGGACGTTAATCGGCTGCTTCGGCGACCGAAGGAGGATTACGGGCCTGAATATACAGACCACCTGTTCCAGCAATACAAGCTCTGCATCGAGATGGCGGACCGTGTCAGCTCGCGCCGAATGCTGGCGAATTCCTTCTTCCTGGCGGTTCATACGGCCATAGTCACCGCCTTTGCGGTACTCATATCGAGAGAATTTCTCAGAGGCTTCTCCGGCCTCCTCCCATTCATAGCGGCGATACTCCTGTGCGTCGTGTGGTGGTTTGTGCTGCGCTCATATCGCCAGCTCAATACGGGCAAGTTCAAAATTGTTCTCGCCCTGGAGCAGCTGCTTCCGACCGCACCGTACGACGAAGAGTGGAAGGTACTCGCGGAGGGAAAGGACCGACAAGTCTTTTGGATTTTCGGCAAGATCGAGCGTTGGGTACCTGCCGCATTCGGCCTACTGTATCTTCTGCTCGGACTGGCAACGCTGCACTGGTGCCGATAATCCACCCATGCCGCAGCTGCAATCGCCGAGGCCGCCTATACTGCCGCAGACACATACGCTCGTGAGTTCGGACCAAAGATGAATGGCCTCTTCACTGTATTAATCGCCTCTTGGCTCGCCGGCGTTGCAGCATTCGTTGGCGGTATCATCGCCCGGTTCGAGGGCTCCAAGGAGACGGAGGCCAAGGGTGAGATAATTCACGGGGTGGTTGCCCTCGGCGGCGGGATTCTCGTCGCAGCAGTCGCATTCGCACTCGCTCCGCAGGGCGTGAAATACTTGAGCACTTTCACGCTCGCCGTCACCTTCTGTCTCGGGGGCGTCGCATTCGCTATCCTCGACGCCGCGATCACGATACGGGGCGGTACCAGGGCGCAGTTCATGGGAATGTTGCTCGATTTCCTTCCAGAGGCGATCTCGCTCGGCGCCGTCTTCGGCCACGATCGCCATCTCGGCCTCCTGCTCGCCTTGTTCATCGGCTTGCAGAACCTGCCGGAGGGTTTCAACGCGTATCGCGAGACCGTGAGCACCGGCGCAAAGCCGCGCAGGACGCTGATCGTATTCCTAGCGATCAGCCTGTTGGGGCCGCTATTCGCCTGCCTCGGCTACTTCCTCCTTCAAGACCACGTCCAGTTGACGGCCGGGATAATGTGCTTCGCAGCGGGCGGGATTCTCTACCTGGTATTCCAGGACATCGCCCCGCAATCCGTAATGCGGCGCCACTGGACACCCCCTCTCGGCGCGGTCCTCGGCTTCGTGATCGGCATGGTCTGCGAGAAGCTCATCGGGTGAGGGCGCAGTCCTGACTCTAAAAGAGCAAATTCCCCTCGCAGCGGCATCCAGCCCCCGAACGAACCTGTTCACCTTCTCGGAGCGGACGAGACATCGCGCCCGGCGAGTGCTCTGGCTCCTGATCAGGGGCGGCATCTACTATGCCGTGATGTGGTCCATGCGTGAGCTCATTGACCTGTTTCGCTATGATGGGCCGACCAAGGAATGGGGCTATTACATATACGTCAGATCCATCGGGTTTATTGCCTTTTATCTGTTCCGTATCCTGCTGATTGTCCTCTTGTTTGGAAGAGACCTCAAACTGCTCGTCCGCTATCTCGGGGCCCCCATGAGCATAGGGCGCTCGATCCGAAGGGTCTGCTTTTATACCTTAATGGCTTTCTTGATAACACTTTGCTTCTATTTCTGGGTCGTCTATTTGAGGTTAGATTGGCTCATGGAGCCAGATCTACCTGCAGATGCCTACATATACAAATATCTCATCGATCCCATCAGAGAATCCGGCGTGTTCGGGCCCGTTCAATTCTCTATGTCAGCAGTGCTTGTTGGCCTTGCCCCCATGGCGGAGGAGCTGCTTTTCAGAGGCGTCATCTTCCTCATACTCCTGGCGATTTTCGGCAGATTTCCTGCGCTCGTTCTGTCGAGCGTTTCATTTGCGTTCTGGCATCAAGTGCTTCCAGATCAATACAACTGGTATGCGATTTTCCAGCACGCGGTTCTCGGTTTCGCACTTGGCGGGATACTTTTGAGGACACACAGATTAAGATGGAGCATCATTTTCCATTCACTATGGAATAGCTGGGTAACAGGAATGCAGATCATCTGGTAAATTGAGTCCAACACCCCTCGCCATCCGTTTGTTATCCTACTGAATAGCTCGATCGATAGTTGGATTTTTGGGAGTCTAATTCAGTAATATATCTGATCTATGAAATCGACTGAGTATTTCCTACATGTGAGATCAAGGGCAGACAGGGAGAGCATCAAAGATGACTGGATCATCGACACCATAGAGCATCCCATAAGGACGGATATCCAATCCGATGGAAGGATAAGGAAATGGGGTTACGTCAAAGATGCAGGGAAATACTTGAGAGTTATATTGCTGAATGACGGAGAAACCGTCCACAATGCCTTTTTTGACAGGAGTTTCCGGGAGAGACAGCAATGAGGATAAAATATTTTGCAGATACTGATACCGCGCTCATAGAGTTTTCGGACGGCGCGATAGCCGAGACCAGGGAGATTTCGGAGAATCTCTACTTCGATCTTGACGAGAATGGCAATCTGATCAGCATGACGATAGAGCACGCAGGCGAGCGAGCGAATATCTCTGAGGTCTCCTTCCTGCAGATGGCTCGAAACACAGCTTAACAGAGACTGGATTGAACTTGCTTTCTGACCTTGACAGGCATCACTCAATCGAACCCATGACGAACCTCAATGAGAGATGAAAATCCGCCGAACCCTCGCACCAATTTTGACTTGCCGCATCTCGGTTTCTAACATTCGGCGCCAAATGAGCATTTTGGAGTGTTTCGACATGGATACAACTGCTGCGAGATCGCGACGAGACAGCCGGGGGAAGGTCTGGCTCATAGCCTTCTTCTGCGCGTTGCTCTGCGGTTTCTCCCAGATAGCGAGTGCAAACATCTCGGTCAGCGCCGAGGCCTCAAAGGACGAAGTGATGTTAGGAGAGCAATTCGACCTGCTCGTGACGGTCCTTCACGACGATGGCTACACTCTATCCGAGCCGAATATTGGGCAGACCATCGGCGATTTCACGGTCGTCAAAAGCGAGAGAACGGCCTCTGCCGAGGGAAGACCGAAGGTCGAATACCGATACACCTTGGCCGGCTTCAAGCTGGACAGGGCGACGATCGCCTCCATCGCAATCGAATACGCGGATCCCGCAAACCAGCCCGGCAAGCTCACGACCAAGCCCATAGGAATCAGCGTTGTCGGCACCGTCAAGGAGGGCGAGACCGAGATCAAGGACATCAAAGACATGGTCCCGATAGAGCCCAGGATGGCGCTCTGGCTCAAGATACTGATTGCTGTGGCCTCAATAGCGATAGTAGTGCTGGTCGTAATGTGGCGAATCCGAAGGCGAAGGGTGCGCCTGGAGGAGGCTCCAGAGGCGAAGCCAATTCCGCCGTCAGTCCAGGCGCTTGCCGAACTAGAAAAGCTTCTGAAGGGCAACTTGCTCTTCGAGAAACGATACAAGGAGTTCTACTTCGAGCTCTCCGACATAGTCCGCCGCTTCTTGACCCGACGACTCGGACTATGGGCCGTCGATATGACGACCACCGAGATCGAGTTCGCGATGAGGTCGAATCCCATATCTGAGGAGTTCACCGAAGCAACGCTCGAGACGCTGAGATTCTCCGACATGGTCAAGTTCGCGAAGCTAATCCCGCCCGACGATAAGACCGATGAGGTAGTAGATGGTGTCAGGGAATTGATCGAATTAGGGCGCGAGCCGCTGTTCGGAATGGAGGCTGAGCGGGCGGTTAATGGCCCATTGCAGGGGAAGAAGGACGAAGCGACATAATGCCAAGTGAGAAGCTCCGAGTAGCATTCCTGTGGCATTTTCATCAGCCGATCTACAAGGACTTCTTGACTAACGAATACGTCATGCCCTGGGTCAGGCTGCACGCGCTCAAGGACTACTACGATATGGGCGCAATCCTCGCCGGCGTCGATGGCGCGACCGCGACCTTCAACTTCGTGGGCTCGCTGATTCTCCAGCTCAATGATTACGCGAGCGGAAAGGCGGATGACCTATTCGTTCACCTATCCGAGAAGCCCGCAGAATCGCTCAGCGAGGATGAGCGCAGATTCCTTATCACGAATTTTTTCTACATCAATCGCAAGATCATCGAAAGCTATCCGAGGTTCTCAGAGCTGCTCGTTAAGCGGGAGATGGGCCTCGCAGTGCAGAATCCGATGGCAAGTTACAGCCTGCAGGATTTCTTGGACCTGCAGGTCCTTTTCAACCTGGGCTGGTGCGGTAACACTCTGAGAAGAGAGAGCGATGTGGTCAAGGCTCTGCAGGCAAAGGGGCGAGATTTCTCAGAAGAAGAGAAGATCGAACTGCTCAGTGCCCAGCAGCAATTCCTCTCTCGGATATCCGAACTCTATTTGAGGCTGGCATCAGAGAGGCGAGTCGAGCTTTCGATCACACCCTTCTACCACCCGATCCTCCCACTGCTCGCAAATGTCCAGAACGCCCGCGAGTGCATGCCCGGTGTCCCGCTCCCGGCCAACTGGACCGGAGTGGCCGAGGATGCCGTGCACCAGGTGCGTGAGTCCGCAAAGCTCTTCGAGGCCCAGTTCGGCGGCGTCCCCCTGCGGGGGATGTGGCCGGCCGAGGGTTCGGTCAGCCAGGACACATGCGGGATATACACCGACCTCGGCATCAAGTGGATAGCGACCGACGAGGCAGTTCTCTCGGGTTCACTATCGGCCGCCGGCCGGCCACATCTCGGCCAGGACAGGTCGCAGCTATTCTCGCCACACTTCGTCGAGGTGAACGGCAAGCCGCTCTCGATATTCTTCCGGGACCACGGCCTATCGGACGCGATCGGCTTCGTGTATTCGCCCTGGGAGGCGACGGCTGCTGCCGATGACTTCCTGGCCAAACTGAAGGCAATTCATGACTCTGTTGGTGCTTCCACAAAGGGCAATCCCCCGATCGTGTCGGTCATCCTCGACGGCGAGAACGCCTGGCAGTATTACGCCGACAATGGCGAGCCGTTCCTGAAGGAGCTCTATTCACGCCTTGTCGCATCCGACTGGCTGGAGCTCGTCACCTTCGGCGATTACGTCGATGAGTTCGGTCCGGGTCACCCCCTCAAAAGGCTCTCAGCAGGCTCATGGATACGTGGCGACTTCGGAGTGTGGATCGGTCATCCCGAGGACAACCAGGCCTGGGACTACCTCGCCGCTGCGCGAGATGCCCTGGTCAAGGACCCGCCAGCCGATGCGCACTCGAAGGCTCTCGCCTGGCAGACGATATACGCCGCGGAGGGAAGCGACTGGAACTGGTGGTATGGAGACGACCACAGCTGCGACAACATAGACCAGTTCGACCGCCTCTACAGGAAGCACATCGCAAATGTATTCACGCTAATCGGCAAGTCCCCTCCCTTCGACCTCAGCATTCCCATCAAGAAACTCGCGCCAATTCGCGCCTATAGCCAGCCAAAGCAGTTCATCCATCCCGTTATCGACGGCAAGGACACGACCTACTTCGAGTGGATCGGCGCCGGCGTCCTCGACCAGAGGTCCGCCGGGCGCGGCGCGATGCACCAGGTCTCGACGCACGCCAAGAAGTTGTATTATGGCTTCGATCCTGCCAATATGTTCATCAGGATTGATTTTACGCAAGATGCTGTGGACTTGCTCGGGCTGGATGGGGATCTTGGCCTTTATGTTCATATCTTGGAGCCTGAAGAATTCAGGCTCCAACTTGCGTTCGAAGGGGCAAAGACCGCCCTCTTGGTGGATGCCAAGGCGGATAATGGCTGGGAAAAGACCGCAAGTCTCCCGACGGTTGCCGCAGGCAAGATTCTGGAGCTGGCGGCGCCCCTCGAGATGATTGGGTGCAAGGCGGGTGACAGGCTGCGGTTTGCCATTAGGCTGACAAGGGGCGGCGAATTGACTGAGAGCATACCTGAGGATTCATGTATAAAGACGACTGTGCCAGGTCCAGAATTCGAAGAGGAAGAGTGGTTGGTCTGAGCGGTTCGTTCGATGAGTGATCGGATCATCGAGAATTCAACTCGAATGACGCTGCTGCAGGTATGCAGCTTCGTCGCGAATACCCTCCTTTATATAGCGCTCGCCAGGATACTCGGACCAGCGGACTACGGCATCGCGAGCATCACCGTATTCCCCGCGCTGACGCTGCTGAGGACGGGTGTATTTGGGGCGCTGATGTTCGGGACCGCGAAGGTCATTGCCGCAAATCCTGATGCGCTCGGCTCGTGTATCGCCACCTCCCGCAAAGCCTATTGGATTGTCGGCGCGGCATGTGTCGTGGTCTTCCTGGCGGGAGCAGACCTACTGTCATTCTTCCTCAAGGACATCACACTCACGCCCTTCTTCAGGTTCATGTCGCTCGCCGTGCCGCCGGTCGCTGCGTTCGTCCTCTTTCACGCGACACTCATCGGCTTGAAGGACTTCAGGAAACTCCTGAAGTTCGGGGCGACCTTCCAGGTCCTGAAACTCACGCTGACCGTCATCCTCGTGCTGATCGGCACGAGAGTTTATGGCCTTGTACTAGGATTCTCGATGGCCTGCATTGTCGCGCTGATGATATTCCGACGCGGGTCGCGACCGGAGCCCGGAGAGGGCGAAATAAAGCTCTCTTATTACTTCCACACCGTGGGCGCTATCTTCCTCGCCTTCTTGGTGAGCTTCCTTCAGAGGTATGCCGGGCTTATAAACCTGAAGCGGATCATCTTCGATAACGAGCAGGTTGCTTTCTACTCGGTAGCCTATCAGTTGGCCTCTATGCCCGCGCTCATCTTCACTGGTGTCGCGGTTGCTCTATGGCCGGCAATATCTGGTCTTGCGAAGGACCCGGACCTCGAACTCGCGAGAGGCTACATAAACAAGTCGCTCAAATACACGATGCTCGGGCTGTTCCCGATCGCAGCGATACTCGCGGCGCTGCCGGACTATGCCGTCCGAATCGCATTCAGCGCCAAATACGCCCAGGGCGCGGTCGTCCTGCCTTATATAGTCATCGCCCTAGTATTGCTCACGCTTCAGTCGGTCGTCATGTCGGCCCTGCTCGCGATGGGGAAGGTGAAGACGATCATTTTCGTGACTGGTGGCGCTTCCGTTGTGATATTCCTCCTGGGCAACATCTTGATCCCCGATTATGGCATAAAGGGGGCCGCAATAAGCGAGGTGATTGGCTTCTTCTTGAGCCTCGCAATCGTCACGGTCGTATCGAGCAGGATCTTTGGCAGGCTGTATTCTATCGCGGAGTTCATAAAAATCGCCGCCTCGACCATCGTGCTGTTCCTGGTGATTCGCTCGTTCACATTCCTCGGGCAATGGGCCGTTCTGACCGTCATTCCGGCGGCAATCCTCTTCTTCCTGGCTCTCGTCCTGCTAGGTGTGCTTTCATTAGACGAGATTCAAAAGGGCCTATTGCGCCGAAAGCGCGAAGCGTGACATTAGATTCCTCGTCCACTAAGGACACTAAGGACCACGAAGAAATGTATGTTGGGACGGATGAAATGCGCGTGATGGACTCAGGTGGACGCTATGGACAATCCCTTCCACCGTCCTCTTTTGGCTTCTCCTTTGTCCCTTCCCCCTTCTCCTTTTTCCCAAAAATGCTTAGTGATTCTTCGTGAACTTAGTGGATCAAAAACTCTGATCAGTCCGCAATCCGAAATCCATAATCCGAAATCCACAATCGCCAAAAGTCTCCCACATGCTCATTATTATTATCTCTATCTCTTATCATAAATGATCTGTTTTTTCGCTTGACATCTATGTTCTTGATCTCTATCCTATTGTGA
>JAFGIT010000308.1 GCA_016929465.1 Candidatus Coatesiibacteriota bacterium
AGGCGGACCTGGATACAGGAAGGGACGAGGGAGTCACATTGGGCGTGAGGCAGAAGGCCTAGCGCTTTGTTACGATTCTGAAGGACGAATTGTGATGGAATACAGCGATAAAGTAATCGAGCATTTTCAGAATCCACGCAACGTCGGCGAAATCCCCGATGCCGATGGCGTGGGCAAGGTCGGCAATCCCTCTTGCGGGGATATAATGGCGCTTTATATAAAGGTGAAAGACGGCCGCATTGTCGATGCGCGATTCAAGACATTCGGCTGTGGGGCCGCAATCGCAACGAGCTCAATGGTTACCGAACTTGTAAAGGGCAAGACGATCGAAGAGGCTCTGCAGATATCGAAACGCACTGTCGCCGATGCCCTGGAGGGGCTTCCGCCCACAAAGATGCACTGCTCGAATCTCGCCGAAGATGCGCTGAAAGCTGCGATTGAGGATTATCTCAAACGCAAGGGTGAAAAGGGGCTTCTCAAGAGATTCTTCTCGAAGAAGAGGCCTCCCGTGGAGTGCGCTACCAAGACACAAGGCGATTAAGGCGCCCGGATTTTGGGGGCCAAGATAGACTTCTCACCCTTTTCTCGAGGCTCATTGCTGCTCTGATTCCCCGCCGGAGCCTTGCCCTCATATTTTTCCGGAACATGGGATCACAGTATATACTCTATAAAGTGGCATCCCATATCTTGGCAACAACATGCTGGAATTGGGCAAACGCGAAACAGCCTAGTTTTGGTTGACACGGCAAATCTGCTAAGTCATATTAGATCTAGAGTTGGCTTGCAGTCTAAATTGCAACGTTTGAGCGTTTGATACGTTTCGGAGGAACCAATGGCCGAGATCGTTTGCCCTCATTGTAGGGTTAAGGTTCCATATGATGATAAAGGCCCCGACCCGACTGAGATCGTGGAGTGTCTTAGCTGCGGGATGTTGATCGACATGAAGGATCTTGCCCGTCGCTATGAAGAACGGGATGTGGCCGATGAATGGGACCAAGTCAAAGCAAGGCGAAGGAAGGAGATCAACTTTATAGTTGTAATCGTCCTTCTGGCTCTGCTAATTGCCGGCATAACCATTTACATGTATTGTGTCCTGAATCCCTGAGTTGCTTTTCACTCTCGAGCGAATACTGCCCAAAGCGGCTACCATTCCCTTGGCGAAAAGACCCTGAAATTGGGGAGTAAGTTATTTTGGATGTATTGATAGCTGAATTCAGCGATCTCGTGACCCTGATCTTCGGGACGATCCCTTTCAGGGATATCATCTGCCTGATCTTCATCGTTGTCACTTTCGCTTTCGTCGTTAAGGCCCTTCGAACCAAGGGCCTCTCCCGTGACGCTCGCCGCTGGTGGCGATATTTCTTGGTTGTCACTAGCCTCTTCTTCGCGAGTGAGCTGTTCCGAACGGGTCGGCTATTTGCTCAGCCCGAGAGCGGCATTTCAGATATTTTCTACCTTCTGACCTACGTCACCATGGCGCTTGGCTGCATCATGCTTCTCGCCCTGATTTTCTGGTCGCACAGACGATTGAACATCTTCCAATGATCGATATTTAGGTAACTCTATATGCCGCTCCTGATAAAAATCGCACAGATTGCGTCGGCCATGAGCATTGTGGCTGCGATCATCGTCTGCCTTGTCAACTTCGTCATGACCGGACGGTCGGGACGCGTTTGGCTGCTGTTGACGGCCGCGCTTGCTGCAGAATTTTTGGTAGTTTTCAGGGATGTAGTCGATATATGGATTGGCTTTGGGCCCTTCGCCGATGTTTTCGCGAAGCTCGATTATATGAGCGTGACGTTCACCTTTCTCTTCGCTATCGCAGCACATCAATTCATATCATACAAGCAGGATGAACTCCTCAGGGCGTTCGGGGCGTCTCAGACCGCGAAGCAAGTCCTCGAATCATCTCTCGGGGCTATGGGCGACGGTTTCGAGGTTATCGGACCTGACAGCCGGGTGATTTATTCCAACCTCGACTCGAGCGAAATCGAGTGCAAGACATCCAAAAAGGGGGAGAATGGTGCTGGTGACACTCGGGGTGTAGGAGAACAACTGGTTCTCGCGACATTCAAGAGCGGAGTCGTATCCCGCGGAGAAGAACTTGTAGAGTGCAGCGGCTCGAGACGTGTGCTCGATATGGTCGTATCGCCTATCATCTCCGGAGATGGCCAGATACTTGCATGTGTAAGGGTGGCGCGAGACATAACCGAGATGAAGCAGATGCAAGAGGCGATAAGAGACGCCAATCTGCGATTGGAGGACAAAGTCCGAGAGAGGACCGCTCAACTGGAGAGTGCTCTACGGCAACTCAGGCAGACTCATGACCAATTGCTGCAATCGGAGAAACTCGCCGCACTCGGAAAGATCACCGGTGGACTCACACACAATATTGCCAATCCGCTGTCGGTTCTTGGCCCGAAGCTGAAGCTGTTCGGGGATTACTTCTCGCACATCGACAGAATCCTTCGTGAGTATTGCGCTCTACATGAGCTGGCGGATCCCGACGCCATCAATGAGAAGCTGTCGAGTATCGCGAAGATGTCTCAAGAAGGCAGAGGAATTGCCTATTACCAACGCAAACTGAACAGGTTCGTGGTTCCCTGCGTGAAGGAAGTCCATAAGATAGAGAAGATCGTTCAGGACCTGGTAGATTATTCCCGAATGAACAGGCCAGAGGTGGAACCAATTGAGATCAATGAGCAGATTAGGCTTGTCGTCTCCCTGCTCGAGTATGAATTCAGGCGGTCCGATATTCGGATTGAAACCGACTACGCCGAGAATCTGAAGCCCGTTGAATGCTACGCAGCGGAGATGAATCAGGTAATTACTAACCTCCTTATAAATAGCGTTGATGCAATCTCCGCGAAGCAGAGAATCGATCCGGAGATGAAGGGCTTGATAAAGATAGCTACGGAGGGGGATGACTCGCTCGTCAAAATCAGTATCGAGGACAATGGCATAGGCGTCAACAAGGAGGACATCTCCAAGGTCTTCGATCCATTTTTCACAACCAAGCCTACCGGCGGCTCTCTAGGGCTGGGCCTATCCGTATCGGCGGGAATAATAGAGAAGCACGGAGGCAACATCCAATTGGATTCAACGCCGGGTGAATATTCGCGGTTTGTCATAACTCTCCGTTCGAAGCTTCCTCAGGAGCGATTGCGGGAAGAGTATGCGCAATGACCGGATGTAACCGACTGTATCGGGTTCAATTCAATATGTAGTTGACATGTATAGATGGCTCTCTTATATTTGTTCTTTCGAATATTAAGATGATGGGCAATGCAGAGCGCTCGATTGGTTTTGGCCCCTTTCAAGGGGTGATCGGAGCGCTATGTCGTTGTGTGTTTTTATTGTAGTACTTTGTTTCTTGGCTTGCGGTAAGTCTTGGTTGCTATTATCTTGCTGCAGCCTTTTGCGTAGACAATTAAGGAGGAAGGCAATGCGAAACCGGGGATGGTTCTCACGATCCACCGTTGGGCTTTGCGCTCTTGTGATGTTGTTCGGAATAAGTGGTGCTTTTGCATCGTCAAGGGGCGATCAGATACCTCCCGAAACCTACATAATGGGAAGCGGTAACAAGGTCTACGAGCCCTACTTTGACGATAACTATAATGGGCGCTTTGATACCGGCGAGCCATTCGTCGATATGAACAGAAACGGTCTGTGGGACGTAAATGTGTTCATTGGGGAAGGCGGCGTAGTCACCTCCGCGAAAGCTACATTCTGCTATACAGCTGTCGATAACTCGATCACCGATGGGCTCGAGAAGGACGACAACATAGCGCGAATGCAGTTCTCATACTTCAACCCCTTCACTAACACCTGGTCTTCATTCAGCAATCTGACCTACTGCGTATTGGATGTTCCCGAATCTCTATTGACACAGCCGATCGGGAACTATGATACGTCGTACGTCTTCAAGGTCCGCGCAAAAGACCCCTCAGGCAATATTGACCCGGAGCCTGCCACCAGGACTTTCTATGTCGGCGCCGGCTATCTCGGGACGATCACGAGTGTAGGCGCTGAGACAATCGTCGATAAGAGCGCCGCTTGGTCGGATCAGGCGTTGGTCGGGCTTTATGTAAATCCGAACATCGAGCAGACCCAAACCTTCCTGATTGTCGGGAATACGCTCGATGTCATATATGTCGAGGAGGGCTCTCAGCTTCACGGAGTTGCCAATTCAGGCGACAGATTCTGGATTATCTATCCCATGGTGGGGCCGCCCAGATTGACCATTACCGATATAGGCACGAGAGACTCTGTTTCCAGGCTCGTGATCGGGACTGGAAATGAAGTGCAACTGGATTGGTCCGAGGTGTCTCCCGGTTTCGAGTCCCAGGTATCCTATGACATATATCGCGATGGTATTCGGATCGGGACCGATTATGCCTCTACCTCCTTCAATGACCCTAATAACGCCGATCTGCACACCACGCCTCCGGTGAACGGCCAGACATACACTTATCAGGTCGAAGCCAAAATCACGACCCCGATCATGACCTATAGAACACTCAAATCCAATGAGGTCGATGCTTCCCCTATCGATCTCACTGTGACCTCGAGTGACATCCTGCAGGTCTCTCCAGGCAACGTCGTTATGGGGCGCGATACCGATGAGATCGAATTCGAGCTGCAGAACACGACAAA
>JAFGIT010000309.1 GCA_016929465.1 Candidatus Coatesiibacteriota bacterium
GAGGCTGAGCCATAAATCACGACGGTTCTTTCGTAGGGGCGATTCACGAATCGCCCATATAAGATTTTCGGATAATCATGCTGACTACATGGAGGCATCCGGGCGATTGGGCGGTTCGTGAACCGCCCCTACAAGGACGTTTCCCATGATCGCGGCATCAATTGACAATGCTGGCCTGATTTTGACAATCCACCCAAATTGAGCCATAATTATTATGCGAAAGTAATGTGATGTCCTCACCCGCCGAATTATGGCACAGCCTCTTCCAGCCTGTCCATGCTGTCCATTATGTCCATCAAGTCCATCCCACCTGAGGCCATGGGCTGTGGTCGACGGTTGTGCAAGCCCGACATATCAGGCTACTGCGCCAGCCTCAGCTCAAACGGGACGGTCGCGATCTCCCCGATGGGATTCAGCGTGCCGGGCTCCATCATCGCGACATAAACCATGTAATCGCCGTCCAGGCCAAATGGAAGCGGCTGCGGCTGTTCGATGTGGAGCAGAATGAAATCGCTGATGAACGTCTCGGGCGTGAAGTGCAGATTCTCCGCTATCGGATGGACGCCCCCGATATTCCACGGATAAGACCACAGCTCGCCCGAAGGCGTCTGAATCACGGCATAGACGTCCGCGTCGTACGTCCGCTGACCCGGCGCGATGCTCGCATTGATCACCGTCGTGTCCCCCGGCTCGATCACGTCTAAGCCCACCGTCAGAGTGATCGTCGGATCGATGAGCTCGTCCGTCCGGTCATAGATCGCGACGTGTCTTTCTCCGGGGTAGTAGAGCCATATGTTGCCTCTTGCGTCATAGACAGTTTTTATCAGGTTGCTGTACGGCATCGGAAATCCCTCGGGAATCGCACAGACCGGCTCAACTGCGATGGAATCTTCTAGCTCAATCACCCGGCACAGGACCATGTCTCGCATTATAACAAATGGATGTGGGCCGAATACATTTGCAGACTGACTGTCAAAAGGCAATGAAATTTCCGTTGAGCATATAATGCCATCTAGGAATGAATACTTCTGCATTGAGAGGGGGCCACTATCGGAGTGCAATAGGGCGACGCCACTGTTGGTTAGTGCGAATCTGAGACCAGATCGCCTCCAATGCCATTTACCCGTTCGCCAATTGTGCCGAGAAATCTTCGTATATCCGAAGTCATCTAGGGTCAAGGCCCACGTCGCGCCATCATTGAATGGATAGAATATGAAGTCCTTACCCACCTCTCCTGCGACCTGCCACTCGTCGTCAATCAGCTGAGCTATTGATGCGCCCGATCTCGGGATTGAACTCCCCTCAACCCAACAGAATGCGCTGGACCACCTCTCATCGGAAGTAATTGATGTAGCTATGAATCCATATATGGATGTATAATTCCCTCCAGGCTCTGGCAGGTCTCCGGGATTGAGTACCTCTCGCCATATGCCGCGCGCATATTCCCAGACGTCGCCACAGGAATACCAGCCCGGCGGATCGACGGATAGAATAGCCAAGATGCTATTGTCACGGCGCGAAATGCGTGGACCGGTATTCCAAAATCCGGTTGTATCAGCCTTGACGAAGAGCATTCCCTCTGGGGGATCCAAATGAAGCATCTCGCCTCCAGGGCCACGCTTCCATACTCTCAGAATCCCGTCAGCAGAATGGTGTATTTGAAGCCACACCCCCCCCCGCGCGATCATCTGCTATCCCATATATGCTCCCAACAGAATCAAGATCATAGACTGCCCATGTCCCTGAAAAAGAGCTTGAATTCAGAGAGGCCGACAGGAGGAGAAACAGCAGGAACGCCCCCAGTTTGTGTTCAAATGCTCTCGCCTTGATAAGTCTTCTATTTGTGGCCATATTCATCCCTCCGGAGATTGCTCTGTGTGCAATGCGCAAAGTCAGCGGACCCGGTTTTTGTGCCTCAGATTCAATGCCATACTGACGCTTGCCATTATGTTACCACGGATGGGTGCCGATGCAAATGATGTATCCATCGGCGGATTCTTTCCTCCTTCCGCCAATCGCCCCGCGATTGGCGGAAGGAGGAAAGAGAGGAGGTGGCGGCCAATCTGATCCGTAGGTTTGGCCTTCGGCCGGCACACAACGGCTATTCACATGATGCCCCGTCAGGGCATTGAAGGATGGAGGCAAATCGATTGCAGCACGAGTCTTGTCGGCGGCGATATTGGTAATTCGTGTCCATTCGTGCGAATTCGTGGCTGAATATCTGATCAATTGGCGGGCTGAAAGCCCACCCCACATTGCCAATCCGAAATACGCAATCAATCAACCGGCAGGGCTATCTCCTTGCTGGGCACACAATTAGTACAAATTCGGTCTCCGCGATGCAGATATTTTTCCCGCTTGTCCTTGGCAAGGCCGCTCTCCTTCCAGACCTCTTGCCACCCTTCGGAGATGAGGTTGCCATACGGCTTCATCCCCTCTGGCCCGAAGAGGCAGGGATAGACATCCCCGTCGGCGCTCACGTATATATTCTCCTGCTGCGGGCAAGGGCCCAGGTGCTTCAGGACCAGGCGCCCCTCTTCATCCAATGTGTAATTGCAGACCTCGTGGTCCAGTGGGACATCGTCGATGTGGACCCTGCGGTATTCGTCGCCATCGCGGAAGAGGTCCACCCTCATCGGTTTGACGAAAGCCATGTCGCAGCCCAGCCGGCTGACGATATCAGCGAATTTGTCGATCTGTTCAACGCTCGTCTTCGTTGCGATCAACTGGACCTCGATAACCGGGAAATGCTGCCCTCTTTCTCGCTTCAGCTCGCAAAGGGATGCGATATTGTCGATGGTCCGCTCGAATTTGCCCCCAACCTGCTTCGCCTCGTATTCGTTCTTTTCTGCCGAAATAAGCGTTGTCACGATGCGGTGCGGGGCGATGCTGACCATCGACTTCGCGGTTTCTAGGTCGAGCGTCGCGAGGTTCGAGTTGAGGGTAACTACCAGCCGATGCCTTCGGGCGATGGCGATGATCTCGAGAATCTCTGGATTCTCGAGCGGCTCTCCCGTCCTCACGAAGGTGACGGCCCCTACGTGGCTCGAGGCGTGCCTCAATGTCGATTCGAGATCGCTAGCGGGAAGGAACTTCCGCTTCCTCTCCGAAAGGTGGAAAATCCCCTCGCACCAGGGACATGTCAGGTTGCATTGGGTCGAACTCTCGACAAGCAGGCCGCGGGGCCAACCAGCAAGTCGCCTCACGATCTCCTTCGATGCTGCCCCGATCAGCCACGGAATGCTCGATGCCCTAACAACGTGGACTAGAGTCTTCAGCCGCCTCGAATCAATAATCTTCATTCGGCCCAGTTTAGCAGAATGGAACTCGAGGAGCCATCTCAACCGGTCGCAAGAGTGGCTAATGCGCCTCATCCGCGTCCAGGGAGCGGAACCGGGCCTTGTCGGTATCTGTTTAACACCTAAACGGCATGCCTCTAAATGAAGTGCTTGTAACCGATACGGTCTCGGATGGCCCCACGCCTTTGAGCCATCGGATCGCATCATCTCGTCGGAGGAAAGGTCATGAGAAGAATCTCATCCCTCTTATTCTACCTGGCGCTATTGATTCTCGCTAGCACAGCGGCTTTCTGTCAGGGGCTCATCTTCGTGCCAGAGCCCGAGACCGGCATACCGCAGCCTCTCTCGACCAAGTCGCTCAAGGTGACATTCGAGGCCACCGAGAGCCTGGCCAAGACCCGAATAGAGCAGACCTTCTTCAATCCCACAAATCGCACACTCGAGGGCCGCCTCGTATTCCCATTGCCGAAAGGCGCCGCCGTCTCCGAATTTGCGATGTGGGCCGGCAATAAGAAGCTGAAGGCGCAGGTTCGCTCCAGCAAAGATGCGAAGCGGATCTACGACGATATTGTCAGAAAAATGCGAGACCCCGCCTTGCTGCAATATGTCGGCCGGGGCTTGTTCGAGGCGAGTGTCTATCCGATCGAGCCGAATTCCACCAAGAAGATAGAGCTCCAGTATTCATGCGTTCTCGAGACCGAGGGAGACGTGGTCAACTATGTATTCCCCCTCGATTCATTCTCGGTTACGCACCTGCCGCTCATGAGCTTCGTCCTCGCAGGACGGATCAAGTCGAATTCTCCACTGAAAAGCATCTACTGTCCTTCCCACAACATCGCCATCACGAGGCTGAGCGACACCGAGGCCAGCGTCAGCTATGAGGGCAACGACGTCAAGGCCGAGAAGGACTTCAGTATGTATTACACCCTTTCCAGGGACGACATCGGCATCAACCTCCTATCGCACAAGGAAGGAAGCGATGGGTACTTCCTGCTTCTGGCCGCTCCGAAATACGCTTCCGACAAGAGCAAGCAACCACCGAAGGAAGTAATATTCGCCCTCGACATATCGGGCAGTATGCAGGGGCAGAAGATGGAGCAGGCCCGTCAGGCCGCAAAGCACATCGTGTCGAATCTCAGCGACGATGACTACTTCAATCTCATTGTATTCAACGACCAGGTGCGGAAATTCAGGAGCAGCAGGGTCAGGGCGACTAAGCCGGACGTCAAGCGGGCAATCGAATTTCTTGATGAGCTGGAGGCAGCCGGCGGGACGAACATCGATGGCGCCCTCTTGGAGGCAGTATCCATGCTCGAAAGAAGCGATATCGCCAAGATGGTCATATTCCTGACAGATGGACAGCCGACTGTCGGAGTAACCGACACACAGAAGATACTCGAGAACATAAAGGCAAAGAACACCGGCTCGGTGCGCATCTACGGCTTCGGCGTCGGTTTTGACGTGGGGGCCGACTTGCTCGATGGCATAGCCAGGGAGAGCAAGGGCACGGTCTCTTATGTGTTGAAGGACGACCAGCTGGAGCGCGTCATCTCTTCATTCTACAATAAGGTTGCCTATCCAGTTCTCTCGGATGTCTCGCTGAAGATCTCGGGTGTCGAGACCTTCGAGCAATATCCCTCGACGCTTCCGGACTTCTTCAAGGGAACACAGGTCGTTCTCTTCGGTCGCTACTCTGGAGACGGCCAGGCCCGTATCGCGCTTTCCGGCTCCGTGGGCTCGCGCACCAAGACCTTCGAGCGAGACCTCAAGTTCGCACGAGACTCTGAGGGCTATGATTTCATCCCAAGGCTATGGGCGCTTAGGCGCGTCGGTTTCCTGCTGGATGAGATAAGGCGGAAGGGTGAGAACAAGGAGCTCGTCGATGAGTGCATCCGTCTCGGGACCAAGTATGCAATCGTGACGCCTTACACTTCCCAACTGGTGACAGAAGATGAAGCGCCGCCCCTGCCTCGCTGGTGGGCTGATGAGCGAGGGGATGTCCCATCGGTGAGACACAGAGATGCAGACTCCACAACGCTGAATAAACAAACCTATATGAAGACCGTCGCGATGTCGCCGCTGGCTCCCGAAGGTACCAAGGACAAGATAACTGGCTCGATGGTCATACAGGAGCTTTCAGAAGCGACCGCAGAGAAGTCGCAATACACAGGCACTCGGAAGGTAATCGGCGCCAAGACTTTCCTGATGAAGGACGGCTGCTGGGTAGATACGGCGCTCGACAAGGCTCAACTCGATAAGCCCGACGAGGTGGTCAAGTTCTTCAGTGAACGCTACTTCAACCTGATAGATGATGATGAATTGCTCGCGAGATACCTCTCAGCTGGAGATTGCGTGGTCGTCTTGCACAAGGGCAAGGTCCTGAAGATAACCCAGGAAGGTCCCTGAAGCAGATTCAAACACCTGTATTAATATTCTCGCAGAAATAGAAATATCGACAACGCCCCGGAGGTCATTCCGGCCTCCGGGGTCGAGGTCCCGGTTGACGCACCACGCCATAAGTCTTAATTTGGCCGAGAGACGAATCAATATTTCGCGCCAATCAGGGACTGAGGGATGACATACGAGGAAGTGTTTCGCGACGTTGCTGCGGGGCTTCGTGAAATCCAGTCGAGAATGCAGGCCATTCTCGATACGAGCGCAATTCCCGTTGATGACGCATTCAAATCCACGATCAAGTATCCCGGAAAATTGCTGAGACCGGGGCTCTTGCTTTTGTCTGCTAAGAGTGGGAAAGAGCCTGCTTTGGAGCGAGCCATAGCTCTCGGTTGCTCAGTCGAAATGCTTCATGTCGCAACTCTCCTTCATGACGATGTAATCGACGGTTCATGCCTCAGGCGTCAGATGCCGACGGCGGCAAGATCGCTGGGTGACAACTGCTCGGTGCTTTTGGGCGATTACCTCTTCGCAAGGAGCCTCAAGTTGCTAGCCGAGAGCCGCGAGTTCGATTCTCTCCTACCGATAGCGAGGGCCGTCGAGGCCTGTGCGGAGGGTGAGCTTCTCGAGCAGGCGAACCTCTGCAATCTGGCCCTCGGAATCGATGAATACATGCTTATAAACGAGAAAAAGACGGCACGCCTCTTCGAGGCATGCTGCAGGCTGGGGGCGACCCTCGGCGCGTTCGGCGATATGGCGATTGAATCGCTCGCTGAGTTCGGGCTTCATTTCGGACTCGGATTCCAGATCATCGACGACCTACTCGACTTCGTCGGCGACATAGCCTCTCTCGGGAAACCGATCTACCAGGACCTTGCGCATGGGGTGATCACTCTACCAACCATTCTCGCATTGAGCGTTCTATCGGACGGTGAACGAGATGAGCTCGACGGATTATTCTCCTGCCATGCAGACAGACCCAGCTGCGCCGCCCCACTCGAATACGACCGCGAGAAGATGTTGAAGCTGAGAGAATTCATCAATTCGAGCGGAGCACTCGAGGCGACGCTCAACGCTGCAAGAGGCCTGTTTGATGAGGCGAAAAAGATGACCGAGCGGCCGGGGTTGCCGGATATCCTCCGCTCGAAGCTCGATCAACTATGCAGTCTCATGCTCGAAAAAGGCCAGATTGCCCTTGCCGGCTTCAGAGAAAGCACCACCATTGAGAAGAAAGGACTTGAGCAATCATGAAGTCAAGTGATGGTCACATCGAGGCCATGTTCTATGAGACGCTCGATGACAAGAAGGTACGCTGCAATCTCTGTCCTCAGCTATGCACCTTGGGGCCCGGTCAGAACGGGATATGCCGGGGCAGGATGAATAAAGACGGGAAGCTCGTCGCGCTCACCTATGCCGAGACAATATCACTCTCGAACGACCCGGTCGAAAAGAAGCCTCTCTACCATTTTTATCCAGGCAAATACTTGCTATCAATGGGGCCCAACGCCTGCAATCTCAAATGCCAGCACTGCCAGAACTGGGAGGTCTCCCAGACGAAGGTCCGCACATCCAGGATCTCGCCCGAACAGGCAGTTGAGTTTGCGCAGTCCACCAGGAACTGCGTCGGCCTCAGCTTCACCTATACAGAGCCCCTGATGTGGTACGAATACGTCCTCGAGACAGCAAAAATCGCTCGATCAAAGGGCGTGAAAATCACACTCGTCACCAATGGATTCATAAATCCCACACCAGCCGAGAAGCTCCTGCCCCTCGTCGATGCCATCAATCTAGACATCAAATCTATGGACGATGATTTCTACAGGAAGGTCTGCGGGGCGAAACTCCAGCCGGTGCTTGATTTTGCGAAGCAGGCCAAGCCGATGACGATGCTCGAGATAACGAACCTCCTCATTCCGGGGCACAACGACCGATCGGACCAGGTCCAGATGTTGGTCGATTGGGTGCACGACAATCTCGGCCCCAATACGCCGCTTCACTTCTCGCGGTACTTCCCGCGATACAAGATGACGAGTCCCGCCACCCCGATTGAGACACTCCTAAAGGCACGTAAAATGGCGACCGAGAAACTCAAGTTCGTGTACGTCGGAAACGTGATGAATGACAATCTGCACAACACCTATTGCCCGAATTGCGGAGAACTACTTGTCGAGAGGTCTGGCTATAGCGTGAGGATAGCCAAGCTGAAATCTGAAAAATGCGGGAATTGTGGGGAGCAGATACCCATTGTCACCTCTTAGCAGCGCTCATTGACTCACGTCTGTTGTGTTGCCTTGTGTGCTATTCGCGGTCCCTTCTCGAGGTAGTCACACCATTCCCAGGATACATCTGACCCGTGCCTGACCTCTCGGGGCATCAATGGCCGAATAATGCCCCCAATCACCGATGGAGGGCGCGTAACCGGCCATCGAGCATAGCCGCTCTCGAGATTCCCCTTCAGTTGAAGATGATCCAATCCGATAAGAATTGTCAGTTGAGACATATTCATTTTCCAAAGGGATGCTGAGATAAGAGAGGGGTTCCAAGTGGTTAAGACAAGGAATCTAGGCGGCGTATTTGTTCTGGGGTTGGGAGGAATGGTCAATGTTACGAACACGCGCAGCATTTTTAGCCAGATAAAGCACCTTGTTGAGGACCCAACAATCCGCAAGATCGTTCTGGATATGTCTGGTGTGCTGGGCGTAGATAGCTCTGGTTTGGGCCTTCTGGTGCGTATCGCTAAAACGGTTCAGGCGCACGGCGCAGAACTCTTGCTCGCTGGACCATCTCGGTCAGTGATGGATGCGATGCATCTGACAAAACTGGACCGCTTTTTTACAACTGCCGAGGACGTGGACAGCGCGGTGGCGCTCCTCGAGAAGAATGCCAATCCGAAGACCGAAGATTCTCGTCATGATACCTTCCATGATGAGCTAAGCCTCACGGACAACTTCAGGAATCTCCTGAGATCAGTCAGCCCAACGGTCTCCGATGAGGAAATCGGACAGCTGATGAGCTCCGTGCAGAGACTCGAGAATTGGGAGATGATGATGGGGCTTCTTGTCGATGCATACGATAAAGACCTCCTGGCAAAGGCCGATGAGATTGCGACCAAGAGGCTATCCGTCATCCGCGAAGTTGCGATTGGGCTCAACCATGAAATCAACAACCCGCTTACGGTGATCCTCGCGACGAGCGAGCTTCTCGAACGTAAATTGAACGGCTCTGTGGAAAGCAACGTCATTCAACGCCTGAGGTCGATACAGTCGCAATGCGAGAGAATAAAGGAGATCGTGGCCAAGGTCTCTGCGATCGTTAAGCCCGTCTCCAGTGAGTATTACTGCGGCATGAAGATGATCGATCTGCATCGGTCTGCATGATCAGACCGCAGATGTTCGCCCCCAGGGAATTCTCAGAACTTCCACATCATTTCAAAGCATAGGTCATCCCCATAAGATGGCACAGCTATCAGGGGTTCACGTGCTCCCGGGAAGATTCCTGTTCATAAGTCGGCGTCTGTCTCCCCACATGATTCTCGGATTCTGGCTCTCAATTCGACTCGAGAAGTGCATGACCTCGAGAATCTCCAATTCGCTATTGACTCATGGCCTTCAATTGAGCTATCCTGACATAATCTGTAAGTAGTATTTGAGCATTGATTTAACCACATTCTGGGGATGAGTAGGCCAAGTAGGGCGATTACTGGCTTGTTGCACTACTCGTATTTTTTGTTAGGGGCGAGTCCGCTCTGCATTGCGCGACGCCCTGAGCTTGTATATGGATCTTTATTGACATGGTAAATAATCGGGTATCAACACCGTGTTTGGTTCTAACCAAAGAAAGGGTGAGGTAGCACTTATGATGGGACGTTTCAGATGTGCTCTTATGGTTAGCATTCTGGTTCTTGTTGGGCTGATCGCAAATTCGGCCTCTTTTGCACAGGGGGAAGTATGGCCGACCTATCTATATGATGCGAGAAATTCGGGAAGGTGTCCATATATTGGACCCAACGGGCCATTCCTCGGTTGGACCTATCCCGGAACCTATGCCAATGGGATAACTATAGCGACCGACGGATCCTTGCGATTCACGACGGGGATTAATCAGCGTGCATACGCCCTACATCCAGATGGAACCTTCATGTGGTCGTTTTATACCGGCTCGCAGATGCAGTGTTCTCCTGCAATCGCGACTGACAACAGCATAGTATTTCAGGGCGATGACGGGCCGACCTACAGGGTCGATGCCGGTGGAGACATGGTTTGGAGCTATGATGGAACCGGGGGCGCCGGATGGTGGATCACCTCCCCGGTCATTTCAGATGAACTAAATCTCGTGTTCGTCCTTCAGAGGGTCGGCGGGGCCGGCACCTTGCACGCAATTCGCATGTCTGGCCTCAATCAGGGGGCGGCAGTATGGACGCAGATTTTTAGCAATAATGTGAGGTTCGAGGTTACCTCCCCTGCATTCGACGGCGATACGGTCTATGTGACCGGATTTGATACGAACGTCAACACCGGGGCTCTGCTTGCGGTCGAGGCAAGCACGGGAACCGTGAAGTGGACCTATCCTCCGTGCGGCATAATCGATGATATCACCAAGTCATCGCCATCGGTCTCGGAGAATGGTGAGTTCATCTACTTCGGGGATGACGGGGATGCAGTGAATGAGGCTGTTCTCTATTGCGTGGCCTCGGATGGCACTCTTGCCTGGTCCTGGGATAGCCCGATCGCGGATGCAGGCATTCTTAACGCCCCTGCAATCGGCACAGATGGAACGCTATATGTCGTGGATACTAAAGCGAACCTATTCGCTATCGCCTCTGACGGCACACTCAAGTGGTCAGTCTCGCTCATAGAGGGAGTAGATTTCACTGAAGCCAACGCAATAATCGATGGTATCGGGACAATCTACATCACCACAAATGGCGGATTGGTGTTTGCGGTTTCGCCATTCGGACACATCGTTTGGGCTTACCGCATCGGCGACTATCACATGAGCACATTGCTCTCGCCCGGCTCCATAGGGACTGACGGCACGCTGTACTTCTCGACACGCGCGTGGGATACAGTCTATACTATGGGAAGCGGTTGCTGGGTCACGAATGCGACACTCACCCCTCAGTGCGGGAGTTCTGCCACGATCTTCGAATTCACCGTTGACTGCGTATTCCCAGCAACCATGGGGACGCTTCAGACTGTTCAGGTGTATCTCGATGACGGAGTCACCGTAGTGGACCTGAGCCTTGGTGGCGGAACCACTTGGACCGGCACTGTCAGCTCTCTCGCGGAAGGCCCGTATCAATACTACATCTACTATGAGACCTGGGGCGGCTTCTCCGGAACCATCCCAGCGGCCGGCTGGCTACCTGGCATGGATGTCGATAACACCGCGCCGGTATCTCAATGTTGGACTAACTACCGATGCTGGTCCGGATCGCCAATCGAAGTTGGCTTCATGGCATCCGACTACTTCACGGATGTGACGAACGTCTCTCTTTGGTATCGCCGCACACCCGATTGCGAGGGGCAGAAATGGTGGGGCGATTGGACACTCTTGACAAGCACGAACGCGACGATTGGCGTGTTCATCCTGCCTTGGTCTCTCGAAGGAAGAATCGAGTTCTTAACAATCGCAGAGGACTGCGCCAACATCGAGGCGAAGAGCACGGCCGATTGCTGGACGAAATACGATGATACTGCGCCGGTAACGACAGTTACTTCACCGTCGAACCGTTGGGGCGGGCCCGGATGGGAGGCCCCAATTCGTATAGACTATGACGTGGATGAAAGCTGCACATACGAGCCCGATGTCCAGCTCTGGTATCGATATGACGGCGGCAACTGGACGTACGACCAGATGGAAGAGGGAAGCGGCCGACAGGGCTACTTCAACTTCAATCCCTCATTAGATGGCGAGTACACCTTCGGCTGCGTCACAATAGACAACTGCGGCAATAGTGAAGGCACACCTAGCACGATCTACGTCTTAATCTATGACACGACGCCACCCGTCTCGGAAGTCGTCGACGCGCCAGAGTGCGATACCGATGGGACCTTCAACGTTGGCTTTATGGCCACGGACGCCAGCATTAGCCCCAACGTCTCGGGCGTCGGATATGTGTGGCTCTATTACCAGTATGAAGGCGGCGCCTGGCTCTATTATGGCCAGCGCTACTGTAGTTGCGCAGATACTGTAAGTGATACATTCTCCTTTACTGCCCCGCTCGGCGATGGCGTTTATGGCTTCTATGTTGTGGCGAGAGATTGCTGCGGCAACACCGAGGCCTATCCAGATGCATCGACCCCTCCGGATATGGAGACAATCGTCGATACGGTCGCGCCTCGCTCGAGGGCGATCGCAACCGGCATGACTAATTCGCCACTAATTTATGTCAACTATGAAGCATCAGACGAAACGAGCGGCGTTGATACCGTTCAGCTTTACTGGAACCTCGACGGCGGCGCCTGGACCCTATATGCCGGACCGGGTGACATCCAAGCAGGCCCAACGGGCACATTCCCGTTCGAATATAATCCGCCCGACGTTGGCGTCCTCGGTTTCTATACGAGGGCAACCGACTCCTGCGGAAACCAGGAAGCCGTCCCGACGGCACTGACGCCTCCGGATTGCACGACTGCCTTTGACAACGTGCCGCCCGTATCAATAGCGCTCGACTGCACAAGCGCGAGCGAGGGGACACTAC
>JAFGIT010000030.1 GCA_016929465.1 Candidatus Coatesiibacteriota bacterium
CGCATCGACCATGATGCTCGTCGTCTTTGCGCTGGGCAATATCGCCGTCGTAGTAATGCGAGAGGGCAAGGTGCAGGGCTACATGCCAGTATTCCGGTCGCCCCTGTATCCCTGGGTACAGATTGCGGCGGTCTGCGTCTATGTCTTCTTCATAGTAGAGATGGGGCTTCTCCCGATAATCATAACGGGTGCATTCTGTCTATTGGGAATTGGCTGGTTTGCTGCATACTGCAAGGTGTGTGTGCGAAGGCAGTCTGCGTTGGTTCACCTCGTCCAACGAGTGACTTCAAAGGACCTTGTTGATGGCTCGCTCGAGACTGAGCTCAGAAAAATAGTCCATGAAAGGGACGAGATCATTGAGGACCGCTTTGATGCTCTCGTCAAGAACTGCGAGATTATTGATTTGGAGCATTCAGTAACCGGGCGCGAGCTGTTTTCAATGGTCGCGAAGGTCCTCGCTTCTCGACTTGAGATACCCGAAGAGAGGCTACAGAAGCTGCTCCACGAAAGAGAAAAGGAATCGAGCACCGTCGTCGGGCCGGGTATTGCAATCCCTCACATCATAATCGATGGAGTGAACCTCTTCGATATGGTCGTCATTCGGTGTAGAGAGGGGATCGAATTCCATGACAAACAGCCGCATGTGCACACGGCATTCGTTCTTGTGGGCACTCGAGATGAGCGTAATTACCATCTGCGTGCTCTCATGGCGATAGCCCAGATAGCCCAGGAGACGGGTTTCGAGCTCAGGTGGCTCGCCGCGAGGGATACTGTGGATATGCGCAACATTCTGCTTCTCTCTGGCAGGAGGAGGTCCGAAAGAACAGCTCAATCGAAGGACATTTAGGGCTGGCCAAGGCGAGGACTAGCAGGGCAAGCTATTAGCCGATTGAATTGTGGCTCATTTGCCCCTATGTTAAAGGCGGATGGATTAATAACATTTGTGCCTGTGTCAGCCCGATGTAATTTCCAAGGTTGACACGGACTATGGTTTCCCTTACATTTGACGATGAGCTACTAGTGGCGAGTCATCTAGCGGGCAACAAAATGCGAGGTTTGCACGATGAAATGGTGGCCTAATTCACGCGAAGAGAGGCTGCGGATAAATACTTGGGCTCTGTCGTTGTCGCTGTTCTTGACGGTCTGCGTCCTTCTAGGTTGCGGATTTGAGCCGAAGTTCGACACTCCGATCGCGACGGTCGAAACCTACGTCTGGGCATACAATAACAACAACGGCGATCTTATGAAAAAATGCGGCTTTGACGCTGACCTCTATAAGCTCTTCAGGATCAGAACAGATGTCGGAGTTGGCGAACCTACGTATGAACCCGTTCGAGACATCCAAATGGAGGTCCTTAGTGAAGAGTGGGCAAGGCCCAAGAACACTCGAAAATTCACTAGTGATAGAATATTGATCCTATTTAAATTCACTTCGAAGGACGATTCGACATTCCAAGCGCAGAGGAAATTGCTGCTTGTAAAGCGCAGAAATGCATTCATGGACTTCAGTGATCCGATCAGATGGCAGCTTATGTCTTTGGAGAACGCAAGATTGGAGGAAGCGGGCACTTAGCTTTCTGCTCGCCGACCGCGATTATATAGATCTGGAACTTGGCAGTAATACCCAGGAGAATACTATGAAGAGGCACGTGTTAATCATTATTTGCTGCTTAATGGCAACATCATTGCTTGCGACGTCGGTCGCCCATGCAAACTGGTACGCCACTCAACGGAACAAAGAGGGATTGCTGTTCCTCTCCGAAGGCAACATGGATGACGCTATTAAGTCCTTCAGGCTTGCCATTCAATCATACGAGGGATATGAGAAGAATAAGTTCAGCCTGGAACGCGCTCCGCTCTACTTTAACCTGGCGCAAGCGTGCCTTGCGAAGATGGACACCTTCCCGCTTCTCTCTCGAGGCTATGAATACTACTGGCGGATGGGTCTTTTGACCGCCAAGAAGGCGATGGACATCCAGTATAAGCACCCCCGGGTCGTGGAATACTTCCGCGCAAGACCCACCGACCTTTTCGACCTGACACTTGATTCGGGCTGCGAGGAGGTCAGGGGATTTCTGAAGATGCGTAATCTCGTCGATAAACTGGAGAATACGAGACGCATGGCGATGTTCGAAAAATGCGTCAATCACGGCCCTTCGCCCGCAAGTAACATCATGACTATCGGCCCGACAGAATTCTCCCCCAGCGGCGTGAAGACTACGGAGAGGCCTGCCGCGTCAGCTTCCCAATCGTCTCCCCAACCGAGAAAAGCTCCTCAGCGCAGCAATTCGACGAAGGGCCAAGTCGGTAGCGGGGCCAAGGTCACTTACGGCAACAGATAGGGTACGCCCGGGAAGATTAGCACTGCCCCTGGAGTTGACCAGATCGCTTAGCGCAGTCCTTTGCGGAACCGTATGCGCCGAAACAATGTCTCTTCGCATTTGATCCAGCAAAGATGACCTCCAAGAACCCGGCGCATTCTCCTATTTTTCGAACGACGCCAACCATATCCAGGACCCCGGTCCGACTTAGCTTCGGCGGCGGCGGAACAGACCTCAAGGCCTTCTATGCCAAGTATGGCGGCCTGGTTATCTCGGCAACGATCGACAAATACTTCTTCTGTGTTGCCTCGGCTCGAAGAGATTCGAAGCTTGTCATATCTTCCGCGGATTACAACCTGACCGAGGAGCACGAGGAGATTGGAAACCTGGATACAGAGGGCACATTTGGCCTGATCAAAGCAGTTGTCAGTCAATTCAGACCTCCGATGGGCCTTCGAATCCACACGGTGTCCGACATTCCCCACGGATCTGGGCTCGGATTATCCGGTGCCGCGACTGTGGGAACCATAAAGGCCGTCTCTGCTCTACTCGGAAAAATGCTCTCAGCCGGCGCGGTCGCAGAGCTGGCTTCCATAATCGAGATCGATGAGCTGAAAAGACCGATCGGTAAACAAGACCAGTATGCGTCCGCTTTTGGCGGACTAAACGAGATACGTTTCGCGGAGGACGAGGTGACGGTGACCCCCCTCTGGATAAAAAAGGGCTGCCTGAAGAGGTTCGAAAACTGGGCGATGCTCTTCTTCACCGGGAAAAGCAGGAACTCCGCGACTATACTCTCGAGGCAGACCGAAGAGACAGCAAAGGGCCACAAGCCGACGATCGACCAGCTTCAAGCGATCAAGATGCTAGCCGAGGAGATGGGCGAGGCATTCTTGAAGGAGGACTTCGAAAAGATCGGGCACTTGATCGATGCGTCGTGGCAGGCGAAGAGGCAAATCGTCTCCTCGATAACCTCTTCATCCATTGATGAGCTCTACGAGGCGGCGAAGCGAGAGGGCGCGCTTGGAGGCAAAATCACTGGCGCCGGTGGTGGCGGCTTTCTGCTCCTGATCTGCCCGCCGTCGAAAGGCCCTGCCGTAGAAGCCGCCTTGTCCGAGATGAACGCGGAGAGACTTGGATTCGGATTCGTCTCGAAGGGCACGCACATCATTAGCTGAATTGCACCAGTAGTTTTCGAGACTGGTCGTTGCCTGGATTGCAATCTATGGGAAATAGGCCATCCTTGCGTCTTCACCTTCACTGCCCTTGGCGGTCGGCATTGAGATGTGGCCTTCAGGTGTTAAATAGAAGCGATCTTCAGGATTCTGTCTGCTCTCCACCTTCAGGAGTCCTTCATCATCAAATCAAGCCATTATCGCTTGCTTTTTGCTTCCACCTCGATATTGTTTGAGCCTACCAATAATCCACATTTCAAACCAAATGGAGTGAACAGATGCTTGAAGAGCACAAGAATGTCGGCGGGCACTTGGACGTAAAGTCATCTGCCTACAAGACCAAACTCGGCGTGAGAATGTTTCTCGTGTATCTCGTGATCTACTTCGGTTTCGTCGTTATTAACAGCGTAAAACCGTCACTAATGGGGATACACATCGGCGGAGTGAATCTGGCAATCGTCTATGGTATGGGGCTGATTGTCCTTGCCCTGATGATGGCGATGATATACACACATCTATGCAGCAAAGAAGAAGCCAAGCACGGCGAGTCTGATAAGGGGGGCTCCGCATGAACTACGAACCTTCTTATCTCGCCATTGGCATTTTTCTCACCTTTGTCGCATTCGTTATTTGGCTCTCGTTCTATCTTGCACGCCGTACGAGGTCGGCGGCGGGTTACTACGCAGCTGGCGGCCGAATCCACTGGTCCGTAAACGGTATCGCCTTTGCCGGTGATTATCTCTCGGCAGCCTCGTTCCTGGGCATCTGTGGGATGATCGCGACCGTCGGCTATGACGGCTTCCTGTATTCGATAGGCTATCTCGCGGGCTGGATTGTCGCCCTATTCGTCGTCGCCGAACCCATGAAGAGAATGGGCAAGTACACATTCACCGACGCGCTGGATTCCAAGTTTCAATCCAAAGGCATCCAGCTCATGGCGGCTCTCAGTACCCTGATCGTCTCGATGTTCTACCTCATTCCGCAGATGGTCGGAGCCGGCGCCCTTGTAAAGCCGCTTCTCGGTATCCCTCGCGACTGGGGCGTCATCATAGTGGGGAGCACGGTAATCATCATAGTTGCAACGGCCGGTATGGTCTCCACAACCTACGTTCAATTCCTGAAGGGCGGCCTTCTAATTGTCTTCTCAACCGTCTTAGTCATCGCTTTGTTCACCCGCGGTATTGACAACACCCCGGATCCCGGTGGCGGAAAGAAATTCCATGAGCTGAAGACACTCGAAGCAGAACTTGGGGATGACGGGACGTTGGTGATCCCAGACACGACCTATGTCGTCCCACCCGACTGGGATAAGACACCTTATTGGGAGAAGGGCTTCATCAAGCTATTCGAGGATTGCACGGATTGTGCTCTACCCTTGGTGTGGAGGGTCGAGAAGAATTCTCCCACGAAATTCACTCTGACAGAGACTTTGTTCGTAACGGTGATGGAGGAGGGTACGGTCTTCTATAACGGCGCGGCCAAGGAGAAGCACAAGTTCTTCCAGGTCGGCCATCTGAGCGAGATACGTCAGGACGGCAAGGTGGTTACAGAGACGGAGCCGCTGGGCCCTGTCTCCTTCTTGAAGACCATCCGAGACAGTACGGCCGTGCTCTGGGGCAAAGAGATAATAAAAGACGGCACAGACAAGGTATCAGTCTATTATCAGAAGCCCACGTCGGGCGAGCAAGTGATGCGGCCTGGCCTCAAGTTCAAGGTCGGCGGGGCGCCGATTGAGACCGTCAACTTCATCTCCTTGATGCTTGCATTGTTCTTCGGAACCGCAGCGCTTCCACATATCCTGATCCGGTACTACACTGTCAAGAGCCCTGCGAGCGCAAGGAAGTCGACGATCGTCGCTATTGCGGCGATCGGTTTCTTCTACATACTGACCATGTATCTAGGTCTCGGCGCAATGGTCAATGGAGTTGTGGATATAACGGACAACAACATGTCCGCGCCGCTCTTGGCGAGGTCCTTCGGCTCATTCTTGTTCTCGGTAATAACCGCTATCGCCTTCGCGACAGTACTCGGGACGGTGAGCGGACTGATCATCGCGTCAACGGGCGCCATCGCGCATGACATCCTGGACAAGCTCATGGGTCTCAGACTCTCAGAGAGAGCACAGGTTATTTCGGGTAAGGTCTCGGCCGTACTCGTAGGCTGTATAGCCATTATCCTCGGGATCGTCTTCAAGGGCATGAACGTGTCTTTCCTTGTAGGATGGGCTTTCGCGGTTGCCGCGTCGGCCAATCTCCCATCGATAATCATGCTCCTATTCTGGAAGAAGACAACGAAGAGAGGAATTGCGGCCTCTATAGGCGTCGGGATAGTCTCCGCTGTGGGTCTCATCCTGTTCTCGCCGAGTATGTATGTTAGGTACGGCAAGCTCGCGTCGGATGCTCCCTTTGCGCTAGACAATCCGGGCATCATTTCCATCCCATTGAGCTTCATCACACTGGTAGTCGTGTCCCTGCTGACCCAGAAGAACGCAGCTAGCGTCAAGCAGAATAACAGGGCGGAGGCCTAAGGCTTCTCGGTCATAATTTCAGTAGATTGAGATGATAATTAGCGGGCGGGAGGATACTCCCGCCCGCTCTGAAAAGGACCGGCTTCTCCGCCGACTATGTCGTCGAGCGGCATAGCGGAATGGCTGGAACTACCCGCCCAGTCAGTTGTTCAAAGGGCGTAATTACGCGTGTTAGTGCGTCTCATGCCTGACTCAAGCCGACCTGATACGCGCTACATTCGCGCTTCTCACTTACGTTACCTTTCTCATTTTCTTGGAGTTGAAATGGACAGCAGACTGGCAAATCCAGCTCCCCTGGGGCTGATGGGCTTCGGAATGACAACGGTTCTTCTAAACTTCCATAACGCCGGGTTTTCGCCTCTTGATTCGATGATATTGGCGATGGGTATGTTCTACGGCGGGCTTGCCCAAATAATCGCGGGGATTATGGAATTCAAGAAGGGGAATACATTTGGCCTAACCGCTTTTTGTTCCTATGGCCTGTTCTGGATGAGTCTCGTTGTCCTTCTGATTGCTCCCAAAGTAGGCATCTGGTCATCAGCTCCCACGGATGGCGCGATGGCAGCTTACCTCTTCGTGTGGGGTCTCTTCACATTTGGGATGTTCATAGCGACGAAGAAGGGGCCGTTTGCCCTGAGATTCGTCTTTGGCACACTCTTCATACTCTTCTGGCTCCTCGCAGCAGGAGATGCAACTGGCGCGGCCTGGCTCAAGAAGGTTGCCGGTTGGGAGGGCATAATCTGTGGCAGCTCAGCGATTTATCTTGCAATGGCGCAGATTATCAACGAACATTATGGTAAGGTGGTCGTTCCTATAGGATAATCATAGCGGCTTTTGCCGTGTACCATTGTTCGAATTATACGATATCTGACTGGTTGCTGTCAGAACAACTCAAGGCGAGGTGGCACTATGTCTAAAATGGAGGTTGATTTTAGCAAGAAACTGATTCGACCGGGCGTTCTGAAGATACGCCCCTATAAGCCTGGAAAGCCGATCGATGAGGTACAGCGAGACCTCGGCATTTCTGACGCAGTTAAGCTCGCTTCGAATGAGAATCCACTAGGCCCCTCGCCAAAGGCCATTGCGGCCCTTCAGAAAGCCATAGATCGCCTTCATCTATATCCCGACGGTGGCTGCTATCAGCTGAAGAATAAGCTCTCGGAACGTTACTCCCTTCCTAGAGAGACAGTTATGACGGGCAGCGGCTCCTGCGAGCTGATCGAGCTCATCGGCAGAGTTCTCATATCGGACGGCGATGAAGTCATCTTTGCGGAGCCGTCCTTCATCATGTATCGAATAGTCGCGACCTCCTGTGATGCAAACATAATCTCGGTCCCGCTCAGGAATTACACCTTCGACCTCCCTGCGATAGCCGACCGTATTGGCCCGAAGACCAAGCTCATCTACATCGCAAATCCAAATAATCCGACCGGCACAATGGTATATCAGGACGAGATCGACGAGTTCATGGCCCGTGTTCCCGATGACGTGGTCGTCGTCATGGACGAGGCATATTTGGAGTACAACGTGGATGGGACCTTTCCCGACACGATGAAATTCCTCCGTGCTGGCCGCAACATCTCCATCCTGAGAACATTCAGCAAGATATATGGGCTAGCTGGTCTCCGAGTTGGTTTTGGCTTCGCTCCTGTGTGGCTGGTCGATGCCATAGACAGGATCCGTCGCCCCTTCAACGTCAATACTCTGTCTCAAGCAGCAGCAATCGCAGCGCTCGACGACGATGAGCACATTCGCAAGAGCCAGGAAGTCAACGAGATCGGCAAGAAGTTCCTCTATGGAGCCTTTGACAATATGGGCCTGGAATATGTCCCGACGTTCGGCAATTTCATACTCCTTGACGTCGGCAAGAACTCGGTCAATTTGTATGACGAGCTCTTGAGGATGGGCGTGATTGTTCGACCGATGGCGCCATGGGGCTTCGATTCGATGGTCAGGATAACCATCGGCACTCAGGCCCAGAACGAGAAATTCATCGCTGCTCTGAGGAAATTTCTGGCCTAGATTACAGCGCTCGGGGCCTTATTCCTGCATGTCCGATTGACACGCGCGGCATGGACGGCGCAGAATCGGGCCGAAATGGAAAAGACTCCACTCGTATCGGTCATTATCGCCAATTGGAACGGCAAGACACACCTCGAGAAGTGCCTTTCGAGCATCGGGGCGCAGTCGCATCCCAATATCGAGACGATACTGATAGATAATGCCTCGAGCGACGGCTCCGTCGATTATGTGAGGAAGGAATTCCCGAGCGTTCACATCATCGAGAATGAGATCAATCGTGGCTTTTGCGGGGCAAACAACCAGGGGATAGCCGCTGCGAAGGGCGAGTTTGTTTTTCTGCTCAATAATGACACAGCGATTGCGCCTGACTGCATATCAGAGATGCTTGCCGTTCTAGAGAAAGAGGATGACAGCTCTTTGGGCTGCTTTCCCAAGGTGGTCTTCTACTCCGATCCCCACTTGATCAATTCGCTCGGGACGCAGTGGCACAAAAAGTGTCATTGGCGAGACGCCAGAGTGGGACGCATCGACCTCGGCCAATTTAAGGAATCCGAACGAGTATTCGGCTCGATATTCCCTGCAGTTCTTCTCAGGCGAGATGCATTCGAGAGAATCGGGATGTTCGACGAGACTATGTTCTCATATTGCGAGGATTTCGATGTCTGCTACCGCGCAAATATGCTCGGATACCAATTTGTCACTGCCCCAAATGCCGTCGTCAGACACAAGTACCGCTCAACCGCTGCTTCTGCATTCAGGGAAAGATGGCAACATTACTTCTTCATGCGCAACTATTTATATGTGTTCCTGAAAAACTACTCGCTGAAAAGCCTGATTCGCCACTTCCCATACGCATTCTATAGGTACTGCGGCAAGTCTGCCATCGCGGCACTCAAGCGCCGCGATGTGAAGGACTTCGCCATGCACGTTCGTGCGGTCGCTTTTGTCGTCGGCAAGTTGCCCAGTTTGATGCGAAATCGACGATTCGTCCAATCAAACCGGAAGAGGCAAGACGAAGAGATTTGGTCCGACGCAAATGTCGAGCACTACAATATATTTCATCATTTCGGCAGACCAGTATTGAGCGTATTGAACATAAGAACCGGTCTATCAGACCTCACATCCTATACTATCAACTCAGAGGAGTACCAGATTGAATAGCATGTCCAAAAGCAGACTGAGCACATCAATCCTTGCCCTACTCATCATATCCGCTGTTGCTGCAGCATCGCTGACGGGATGTGCAACCATCGGCTTTGGCTCAGGCAAAGCACCGACGAAGATAGCGGTGCTGCATACCAACGACATCCACAGCAACTTGTTCCCCTGGAGTCTCCGAACAGATTCGGGAGAACTGGTCGAGGTCGGCGGACTCGCCCGCATCGCGACCATCGTGGAAGAGACGCGCCGAGGGAATTGCCCGGTGCTGCTCCTCAACTCCGGAGATTCATTCTATCCCAACTCTCTCTCCAAGTGGCATGGAAGTCCAGAAATCGGCGCGTTGAACATGACCGGCTACGATTGCGCCACCCTCGGGAACCACGAATTCGACCTGGGTGACGATTACCTCGGTCAAGTGCTCGATATCGCCAAGTTCCCCTTCGTCTGCGCGAACCTCGAGGTCGAAGCATCTCCCCCGCTGGCGGGCAAGCTCGTCAACTACGCTATCAAGAACATCGGCGGGTGCTCGGTCGGTATTTTCGGGCTCATCACGCCAGACCTCGATACGATCGCGAGTCCGAGCGATAATATCGTGATCGATCGCGATCTCGCGGGGCTGACCGGAGCATTGGTCGCATATCTCGATCCCAGGACGGACCTTATATTCGCACTAACACATATAGGGCTGCCAATGGATATCAAGCTAGCCGAGTCCGTCAGCGGCATAGACGCTATCTTCGGTGGGCATTCGCACGATGCAATTCACGAAGCAGTCGAGGTCACGAATCCGGCCGGTGGACGCACGCTGGTCCTGCAGTCGGGATGCTACGGCCGATATGTCGGGAAACTCGAATTGACGTCCGCCTTAGACGCGATCGACTCATACGAGTGGACGCTTCTCGAGGTCAACTCCGAGATCAAGGAGAATGAGCCTGTTGCCTCCTATCTGAATGCGTTCCAGGAAGTCAGGGAGGACCCAATCGGAATCATCGAATCGGAGCTCAAGATTTCGGGTGATGCAATTCGCGGCCAGGATTCAACAATCGGCACCCTCGTCTGTGATGCGATTGCCGAGGAG
>JAFGIT010000310.1 GCA_016929465.1 Candidatus Coatesiibacteriota bacterium
GTGTTATTGTCTTAGTTTGCCTTTTTTAAGCCACAATAACACCTGTCGCCCCAGATAAAAACCCCTATTTATGAATTATCCGGGCTAAGCCATTAATTAGACAGCCTCTTCATTCGGGGGATATAGGCGCGCAGTCCCAACCTCCACACCCCCCTACCCTCTCAACATCAAGCGAAGGGTCTTCTTGGGCATGTGCCCTTCTTGACCCTTCGCAAGAAGACAGCAAGTAGCTAGGCTGCAAAGTGGGCAGGTGGCTATTGGGACCTGCAAAGACGAAAACCGAAGTAGCTGGACCGGAGCCACGGGGAGTCCCTGCGGCGGTAGGCAGAGCGGCAGTGCCGGGCGTAGAGGTCCCAGCTGCCGCCGCGTACGACCCGGAGGGAGCCACTACTCGGACCCGTAGGATCACTGTCAGGATTTGGTTGACTGCCATAGTATCCCGACGAATACCAGTCCCAACACCACTCCCACACATTCCCGTGCATGTCAAATAGCCCCCAGGCGTTGGGATGCTTCTCTCCAACATCATGAGTCCGGCTACTCGAATTACTGGAATACCAGCCTGCAGCGCTCAAATCCGAATCTGCATCACCCGTATTGAATCGAGTCGTCGTCCCAGCACGACACGCATACTCCCACTCCGCCTCTGTAGGCAAGCGATAACCGTCTGCCTCGAAGTTGCACGTCACATACGCGTCATCAATGTGATTTCCTGACCAGTCGATGTTCGTGATTGTATAGCAGTTCGTGAGTCCGTCCGCCTGCGAGAGCTGATTGCAGAAGTAAACACAATCATACCACGTCACCTCTTCAACCGGTCGATCATCGCCACTAAAATATGAGTCGTTCCAGCCCATGATGTCTTCCCATTGCTTCTGCGTAACCTCGGTTTGCGACATCTCAATTTCGGAAATGTTCACCGTCCGCTGCGGCCCCTCGTCCGACTCTCGCCCCGACTCGCTCGACGGCGAGCCCATCAAGAACGACCCCGCAGGAATAGAGACCATAGTTATCCGTTGGATCGGATCGACCTCGATCCACTCTGTCCTAGGCCCCTCGTCGCCATCGGCGCGGACAGCGCAGACTGCATACCAACACATGTAATACGTATCGAACGTGTGCTCGTATTCGGTATCACTCACAGCGCTTGAGTTGAGGAGTTCGTCGTGTGAGCCGCCGTCAGTGCTTAGATAGACGTTGTAACCGGTGGCACACTCAACCTCATCCCAGATGAGCACATTGCGAAGGGCATATTCAGGTGTGCCCTCGAGGTTGCCCGGAACAGCAAGGTCCTGAAGGTCGAGACGAACGTTGTAGGTCTTTTCTGCTGTGTAAAGATAAACCTCGGCGGAGAATTCCTCGTAGCAGTCCACTTCCGTCACGCTCAGTGTCTGATTCCCCTGAGGCACGTTCGGGAACTGGTAATGCCCCGTCGCGTCTGTGTATTCGAACATGCCGGCCACTTCGACGCGAGCCCCTTGGATTGGGCTATTGTCCCATTCCATCACCGTGCCTTGGAGGTTTGTCGTTTCGACGGAGGCGGTGAGGTATATGTCGCGCGAGTTACTGCCCTCCGACACGGTGATGCTTGCGCTATAGGCCTGATAGCCGGACGCGGACGCCTCAATCGTGCGCTGACCGACAGGAACCGACGTCAGTTCGTAGAATCCGCTCGATCCGGTGGTGTCGGAGATCGACCCGATGCTCACCTGGACGCCAGAGATCGGCGTGCTGGTCCCGGTCTCATAGACGTAGCCCTTCACCGTGCCGGTTGTCTGACCAGGTTGAACGGTGAGCTGGTGTGATACTTCAGATGATGCGTCTCCATCGTTATCCCAGACTTTGAAATAGATGGTGTGGGTGCCGACGGTTAGGTCGCCCGCTTGTTTAGAGAAATCCTCATCGGTGCTCAACACTCCGTCGATACTGGAGCGCCATTGGAAGTCATCTACCGTCCCGTCATCATCTGTCCCATGCCCCGTGAACTGTATAGTGTGTTCGCCCTGTGTAGCAGGATTCGGCGATATCGAGTCAATATAAGCTGTTGGGGCAATATTCTCCCCAATAACGGTCAGTTCCTGCGTGGCCTCAGCTGACCAGAGTCCGTCATTGTCCCTGACTTTGTAGGAAATAGTATGTGTCCCTACCGTAAGGGAGCTGGCCTCCATAGAGAAATCCTCATCAGTGCTGAGAATCCCATCGTAACTGGAACTCCACTCATAGCCTTGGATCCAGCCGTCTGAATCCTCTCCGTGGCCTCGAAACTGGACAGTGTCCTCGCCTTGAGTTGCGGGATCAGGATAGATCGAATCTATATGAGCCGTTGGCGAACTCCCCGGTCCCTCGATCGAGAATGGCGCTAAACTCAGATCACTCGCCCAGCCAAACGTGCTGGGATAGGTCAGCACTGCAGCGAAGTTGTAGTCACCTTCACCGGCGATAGGTGGCATGGAGCATGGAATGTCAAACCACCAGAGAGATGTTGGCGCGAATAAGAAACCATTCGGCACATAGACATTTGGCATCCAAGCCGTCAACAGGCCGCCCCAGCCGCTCGGGCCGAGAGCGTATATCCAGCCATCGGGCGTAAGTAGGCCAACATACGCATCGACAGAGATCCCGTCGGCGTAGTTACGAGCAGAGAGACTCACCTCAATCGTATCGCCAGACTGATAGCTGGACTCGTCGGTATAGATAGTGATTGATGGATCGGCAATCGCTGTTACTGCGAGCAGGATAAGAATGGCCACGGCCACAATAAGAGCTGCTGATTTCATTGTCATGCTCCCTTTAGTTTGGTTCTTGGTAGGTTTGGCCTCTGCAGCCATAGACGTGATCGCAGGCGCCAACCCTCACAACTCTCGCCTCTTAATCGTTCCCCACGATTATCCCAGCTCCAAGCCGCTAATTCAAGCGCTAAATCATCGGAAGTCGGCCGTTGTGGACTGTCGGCATCAATATATCCGCCTGAAATCGAAGTCTAAATCCATTTGCTGTCCGAGTGGTTCTGCCGTAGATTCTCGATCGGAATACAGCCTCCTTCCCTTATATGAGATACGGAGCGAATATGCCCTTTGACATCGCTGATGAACTGAGGTCGATTGCCATCGCGCTCAATGAGTCGCAGATTGACTACGCCGTCTGCGGAGGCTTGGCTCTTGCAATTCACGGCTGCCCAAGGGCCACAGAGGATATCGACATCCTGATTCGAGAAGAGGACCTCGACCGCATTTCATCTCTCCTTCGTGCAAAGGGATTCACAGTGTCAGCCGGACCCATCCCCCTTGGTGCAGGCAAGGAGAATAAATTGAGCATCCATCGCGTTATGAAGCTGGGCGCCGATGACTCTCTGACCGTTGACCTGGTTTTGGTACCTCATTTCATGGAAGAAATTTGGCGAGACCGCGAGATTGTCCAGGCAGGCGACTACGACCTGAGCGTCGTCTCTCTGGATGGCCTCAAACAGATGAAGCGCATGTCCGGGAGGTTGCACGACCTGGCGGATATAGGGCGGCTGGAGGAGCTGGAGCCGGATGACGGAGATTGACTATAAGAAGCTCAAGGATCTAAGCCGTGGGATGAGTCGCGATATGTCGCCGGAGGCGGTCTCGAAGCGGTTGAAGAAGGTCGCGAACCTGCGGAATCTCTGCCTGATGTTAGGAAAGGCGGGGAAGGCGGCTCGGGAAGAGCGTCGCCGCGTGCAGGGCGAGGCGGAAGAATAATCACGAAAAGACAGACTAGGTGGCAGTATCGTTGCCGCAGATGAGCATCTCCAGATATCATTCATTCCTTTCCTGGATGCATTTGTGCCGCCCCTTCAGGGCTGATGTGTTTTTTCCTTTGCTCCCGATCCATGGGTTGCCGTGGCTGTCTAATAAGTCGAAACGCGTGGCTTTAAGGACGATTCACGAATTGCCCACTCTCTATTGATTTCCTTCCCAGATTGCCTTATATGCGGCGCCGATGCTCTCGAGGGCGGCTCGTGAACCGCCAACCAAAGGCGGATTTCAGCAAATCCGATGTGAATGATAAAGGGCTATCTGAAATTGACATTCTGTGGGAATTCTGATATAATTTTTGTGCAGAGAGGAAGCAAGGAGCTCACTGGCCCGACTTATTAGACAGCCACTGCCACCCATGGCTACCATTGTGACGGCCCTTCGGGCCTTGAGTCATTCCTTGCCTGGATAGCTGATTTCGTCTCCCCAGCTTGCGGCTTCTGAGAAAAAGTTGGCGACGCCGAGGAGGCCAGAGGCCCAGATGAAGGCGCGGTCTCGCTCTGAGATTTCGGAGAGGGTCAGCCATTTCACGCCGACGAGGATTGCATCATCGCCTTGCAGCTCTGGGTCGTGGCCGAGGCTTGGCTCCTGCTCGCCGACCTCTGCGAGGAAGGTGTGGGCTTCGTCGTTTGGGGCGTAGATGATGTGTGCGGTCTTGCGGACGATAGTGCCGGTGACGCAGCATTCTTCCTTCAGTTCGCGCAAGGCGCCCTCTTCGAGGGTCTCGCCTGGTTCGAGTGCACCACCCGGCAAGCACCACCATTCCTCACCCTTGTATCGGTGCCTGACCATCAGGATTCTGTTGTCGCGAACGACTATCGCCTGAGCACGAATCGGTCTATTGACGCTGGAAAGGTCCATGTTCAAAGTTCAAGGTTCAAAGTTCAAAGTTCAACGTTCAAGGTTGAACGCCGACAAATCCGAAATCCGCAATTAAAAGAGTCCTTCCTCTTTCAGGGCGACCGCGATGTGGTCTATCGCCTTGCGTTCGTGGGGGAGGGCTTTCTTTAGGCGTTCGGCCTGCTCTGCGCGCTTTTCGTTGTCCCATTTGATGTCTTCCATCCAGGGATACGGCGCGAGGTGTGTGAAGCACTTCAGTCCATCGATCAGCTCGTGGACCACCGCGTCGTATTCGTCGGCTGCGGCCCTAAGGTGCTCTGCCGCGGCTTCGCCAAAATCGCCTGCTATCGAGCGCAAGTAGGCTGCGGCCTGCTTTCTGGCGTCGTGGAGGCTCTCATAGCACCAGGCGTTGCCGACCTGAACGCCAAACGGCGCGCTCTCGTCGGAGTCATATTTGTCGAGATACTCCTGCGATTCGCCGATGACTGGTCTCAAGTCGGCGAGTTCTCGGATCCAGCGGTCATAGGCGGCGAAGCCCGTCGAATAAAGGCCGATCTTGTCGGCGTGGGCGTTTTCGACCGCTTTTTTGAGCGACCAGACGATGCTCTCCATCCTGTCAGGAGGCTTTGACGCGCTTCTCTTGATGGTCGTGATACACCACGGAATCTGCTCCACAGGCATGGTGTAAGGCTCATCATCAGTCGGGGGTGGGCCTAGCGGTCCCGGTCGTTGCAGCCAGCCGGTCGGGTTCTTGTCGCTCGGGGATTCATGACCAGCGATCAGCGAGCATTCGTGGGAATTGAGGAGCACTGGCATCCCGGATTCGATCGATGCTCTGACGGCGTCTCTCGCCTCATTCAGTTCATCCTCGGTGGCCTCGCGGCACTTACGGGTCTCCTGCTCCCAGCAAGCGAGCATATAGTCCTTTGACTCATAGCCGATTGCCTTGATCGCCGGGTCGAACGTGTTGAAGCCGCAATGCGAATGCGGCGCGGACGGGCACCAGCAGAATTGCAGTCGGAAGGCCCTGCTGGAGACGCCCATCAGGAACTCGTACGAAATGTCCTCCCCGCTCGCCTGCAAAGCCGCTGCGAGCGATGCAAGCACCGTATTCGCCCCGGTTGGCCGGGGCACGTCATGGAGCAGATTGCGTTCACTCTCCTCTTCATTTACAGCCATGGTCTCGCCTCCCTATGGTTGAAAATCAGTGCAGCAATTGACTAATACAATTCAAAGAGCGGGGCAAACACTCCCATCTCCCGGAAGCCCTCAATGAACTCCAATATGCCTAGAAGCCATATAAACCACAAGGCGCTGAGCGCATCTCGTCTGAACCTGATCGGGTGCACGACATATTCCTCCGGCTCGGTCAAGAGAGATATCTTCGGGAAGAATGCGGGAGTCTTCTTCGCGTAGTCCTCATATTGCTCGCCATACATCCTGCGTAGTCTTCCAGACTCGGCCTTTATAACAGAGGGATAATACACGGCAAATGCGACCAAAATCAGGGTAGGTATTGTGAGTGTCTCCGAAGCTAATCCGACGCCCAACGCGCCGATGAAGCTGAAGAAATACAGCGGATTCCTTGATATCGAGTATGGGCCCTCGACAATCAGCCTCTCTGTCTTTTTCCCGCCGATATAGACCGAGCACCATAGCCTTCCGAGCGATCCAACCGCCGCCAGTGCACAACCGAGCAAGAAGAGAGAAGAACCCACGAACTCCCAATCGTGATCCCAGACACTATCTGAGATGGTTATGACGGCTACGAGCAGAGCGCCCAGTATCTTCGACACCACAGTTCGCCAGCGCTGCATTCTCGATTTCGCCACTAAATCACCTGTCCCTTTCTCTCTGGCAACGCGTCTCGGACGTCGTCAGCATCGGTAGTCTCTGCCGCTGGAGGAAAAGTCAGAGGTGCGGTTGGCAGCCTTCACTTCTCCCGCAGATAATATAGAGGTCAAACCGAATCCTGGGCATTGTGTTCCAATCGCGAAAGGTTCGAGAATAGCTACTCATACCAGTCCATATCAAGACCATAGCCCCACAAAATGGGGCCGGTCTGATGGCGCCATTCCATGCTGTCGGCACACAGCGGATTCGAGCCATCTGGATTCTCGAAGATGTAGGTATCCAGCCCTTGCGTGTCCATGAAGACGCCGGTGGTGTGCATAAAGTCTCGCTGAGCGTCATAGCCATAGCCAAATGAATTTCTGTTGGAGGCGTAGTATGTGTCTTCACCATATCTATCCCAGAAGTAGCCGATGCTGCCCAAGTCTCCCGAGCCGCCGGTGAACCGATTCACGAGATACTCGTCGTTGCCCGCTCCATCGAGACAGATGCCGATCGAGCCGTCGCGGCCATGGCCCATATTGCGATACTGCTCATCCACATCGAAGGAGTTGTACTGGTCGTCGCCGGAGAGATCTACCATGCAGCCTATCGCCATGTGCGGAGCGGCGCCCATTGAATATTCCCAGGCCCTGTACGTGTCGTTGCCTCCTCTCTCCTCGAATATGCCGAGAGACCACCAGTAGGCGCAGCCCTGAACGTAAACCGGTCCCCAGTAATCGTCGTTGCCTTCTCCGCCATCGACCATGATGCCGATGCCGCCGGCAAGGCTCCTTCCATCGCCGCCAGTGGCCGAATCCGCCCTTCTTCCATTTGCTGCGCCCTGAGCGAATGCGA
>JAFGIT010000311.1 GCA_016929465.1 Candidatus Coatesiibacteriota bacterium
CCTGGAGGGGAAGCGGTTGGGGCGGCGGAGGGTTGAGCTCGAGGACGTGCACACGGATCCGCAGCCGGGGCCGGACCGGCTGACCGAGTCCCGGCTCGAGCTCATGCGGATCCAACAGGTCCTCCAGTCGCTGCCGGAGATCGACCGCTCGGCGTTCATCATGCGCATCCAGCACGAGCTGCCCTATGAGGAGATCGCGCGCTCCCTGGGTTTGTCTGTGTCTGCCGCCAAGGTCAAGGTGCACCGAGTGCGACGCAGACTGCTGGCCGACCGGATCGGAAGGGAGGATTTATGACCACCAAGATCACACGGAACGTCATTCTCGATCTGCTGCCCCTCTACCAGGCCGGCGAGGCGAGCGAGGATACGCGAATGCTCGTCGAGGAATACCTCGAGACGGATGCCGACCTGGCCGAGATCGCCAGGAAGGACGTGGCCGAGAGATTACTCGAACAGACACCCGTACCGCTCACGAAGGAGGACGAAATGGAAGCCTACGAGGAAGCCAAGCATCAGATCTACAAGCGGATCATCACGCTCGCGACGATCATCGCAGTCGGCTTCATGGCCATAGCAGGCACTGCGCTCTTCGCCGTCATGTTCCTGATGAGCAGGTGAGATTCTCCGCTATGGTGAGGGATTGACGGCCGGTGGCCTGCGACAAACGCAGGCCACCGGCCGTGTCCCTTTCGAGCCTTCAGGCTGAGGTTTTCCATTCTTGTTCGCTGACGAGAACTACGGATTTGCTCGGGATGATTCCCGCCCGAGCGTCAACGATCGTTAACATAAGGTCTTATAGAAAAAGAAGTTGAAATATTTTCGATATACTGGTAAGCTGGTTCGTGAATCCAGATGCAGGCACAGTTAATCCGCCATCACGGCACTGGATTCAAATAGCGGCAAGAGCGAAAATATCGGAGGAACTGATACAGCCGGAGGAAGTTGCTCCCTCCCGGTGGTAGAGCATCAGACACGCCGAAGTGGGCTTGATACGTAGCCACACTGCGCGCGAAATGGGCATTCCGTAACAAACTCTGATAAATTTGTATTTGCGCGAATGCGCGGCAAGCGGCAAGAAGCTATCGATGGAACGGAAATCGACTGATTGATTGAGGTGTATAATTCTGCATGCAGCTCGCGGCCGCCGCCGTCACGCCGCCCGCGGGGCACGCGGCGCGCCGGGGCGGCAGACGCGGCCGCAATTGATGCATGCGTTAGGCGATCAACGACATAATCCGGCGAGGAGCAATTGTGGAACCATATGTTACTGCCGAGAATATAAAATCCAAAGCTCGTGCGTGGCTGGAGCAGATCCGCCCTTACAACCAGCATGAGATGCGGCTGAACGTGGCGGCGAGCGCCCTGATAGTGATAGACATGCAGCGGTTCTTCCTGGATGCAGCATCCCCCACCTTCACGTGTGGCGGGGTGGCTATTCTCCCGAGTGTGAAGCGCGTCATAGATGCCTATCGCCGGGCGAGCCGCCCTGTGATTTTCACACAGCATGTGCATCATCCCGGCGACCTCGATTGCGGGATCATGGGGTGGTGGTGGAAGGGCAAGTGTCTCGAAGGGAGTCCGGAGAGTGAGATCCATGCGGATCTGGCGCCGATGCCGTTCGAGAAAATCGTCCCCAAGCACCGCTACTCCGCCTTTTACAATACGGATCTTGAGACCGTGTTGCGCTGCCTGAAAGTGGAGGATATTGTCGTCTCGGGGATTATGACCAACATGTGCTGCGAATCGACTGCACGGGACGCATACTACCGGGACTACCGGGTATTCTTTTTGGCGGACGGAACGGGATCGATCAGCGAAGAGATGCATCTTGCGAGTCTATTGAACCTCGCCTTTGGTTTCGCGTACGTGACCACCAGCGACGCGATCGCGGACCAGCTCGACGGAGTCTGATTGTCGTCTCGTTCCGCATGCAGCTCGCGGCCGCTGCCGTCATGCCGCCTGCGGGGCGCGGCCGCCGCCAGGGCGGCGGGGCCCGGCCGCAGTTGATGCATGCGATTGGTGCCTTGGCATAGAGCCCGCACATTAGGCAAAGCTATCGGAGGTGATCTCGTGCGTCGGTTGAAACTGAGCAAGGCCTTTACTCTAATGGAATGTGGACCGGTGATCCTCGTGGCAACCCATGATGGAAAGAAAGACAACATCATGACTATCTCATGGACTATGGTCGTGGACTTCACGCCGGTGTTTGCCATAACCACAGGAGAATGGAACTACTCATTTACGGCGCTGCAAAAGAACAGGGAATGCGTCATCGCGGTTCCCACGGTCGACATGCTGGACAAAATCGTTGGCATAGGAACGTGCTCCGGAAGGGACACAGACAAGTTTGCCAAGTTCAAACTAACTCCTGTTCATGGCAAGTTCGTCAGGTCGCCATTGGTCAAGGAGTGCCTTGCCAACATTGAGTGCAAGGTCATCGACATCGTTAAGAAGCACAATATTGTCGTGCTTGAGGCTGTAGCCGCATACTTAGACACTGCGCGCAAGGAGAAGCGAACAGTTCACGCTGTTGGTGATGGGACATTCATTGTCGATGGCCGCAAGATTGACCGGAGAAAGATGATGGCATCCAAGATCCCCAGCGGCGCCTAGCGTCGTCATTGGAGAGAGCGTGGGAATTCTATTCGCCAAGGCAAAAAATCGGCGGCGCCTAACAATTCGCTCCAGCTGACAAGGCCCTGCGAACCTCGCGGCTGAGCCCAAGTCGTTGGGCGGGCCGGAATCTTAGGGACAGCCACCTGACATGGAGAAGATATCTCTAGAAACGGTCGGGCCTGAGAACCTGTCTGAGTGCGGGATAGGCTGCCTTACCAACCCGAAGCATCAGGGGGTTCAACTCAAGGTCGAGTGGCTCAAGCAACGTTTCGCCGAAGGCCTTCGCTTTTTCCTGTTTCGTGATGAAGTGGGTAGGCCGCTCGGCTTCCTCGAGTATGTTCCCGGCGAATATGCGTGGCGACCCGTCGACGCAAGCAATTGGCTGTTCGTGCACTGCTTGTGGGTATACCCGCGAGGGCAGAAGCTAGGGGGACTTGGGAGCCGGCTGATCCAAGCCTGCGTGAAAGAGGCCCGGCTGAAGCGCAGCATTGGCGTGGCTGCGATTGTAAGCGAAGGGCCATGGATGGCAGGTAAAGAGATCTTTCTGAAGAATGACTTTCGATTAATCGGAAGTGCTGATCGATTCGACTTGGTCATCCACCGCTTGAAAAATGGGCCGGGACCACGCTTCCGCTACGTGAGCGACACTATCGCCAAGTGCCGCGGATTGCATCTCGTATACTGTGATCAGTGTCCGATGCTATCCAAATCAGCTGACGACATCTCGGTAGTGGCTGCTGAGCATGGTCTTCCATTGAAGGTCACCGTGCTCAAAAGCGCCTATGAAGCGCAGAATGCCCCGTCCTACTATGGTGTCTTCAGCCTCTTATGGAATGGGCGGCTCCTCTCGGATCATTACGTGAGCAAAAGCCGGTTCGAGAATCTGCTGAAGCGAAACATTCTGAATGAGAAAATGGGCAGGGGGGTATAATCTTGATTGCGATGCGGGTGGCGGATTAAACCTGTATGCAGCTCGCGGCCGCTGTCGCCACGCCCCCTACGGGGCACGCGGTGCGCCGGCCCGGCGATGCGGCGGATGCGGGCGCAGCTGATGCTGGCGTTAGGCGCAGAGTCTCAGGAGAAAGTTGAGCAAAAATTATGATTGGCAGAATCTGGCACGGTTGGACGAATTTTAATAACGCGGACACCTATGAGCAGCTCCTGAAGAACGAAATATTTCCAGGGATTGCTTCTCGAAAGATAGCTGGATATAGAGGCATTCAGCTGTTCCGGCGGCCTCTCGGCAATGAGATTGAGTTCATTGTGACCATGTGGTTTGACTCATTGGACGCTGTAAGGAAGTTCGCCGGGGATGATTACGAAAGGGCTTATGTGCCGGAGGCAGCCCGAAAAGTGCTGGAGCGATTCGACGACAGGTCCCAGCACTATGAGATCAAGGAACGGCTGCAATATTAATGCGTACCTTGAATGAGGAGGGAGAGACTTTGGATCCGGGGATCGTTATCAGGACGGAGACGGCTGCCGATGTCGGTGCTATAGCCGAGGTGACGATCGCGGCGTTCAAGACCCTGGAGATCAGCCAGCACACGGAGCAATTCATCATCGATGCATTGCGCGCTGCCAAGGCCCTCACGGTATCGCTCGTCGCAGAAGTGGATGGCCGTGTTATTGGACATATTGCCTTCTCCCCCCTGACCATCTCGGACGGCACTCGAGACTGGTACGGCCTGGGGCCTGTTTCGGTATTGCCGTAATACCAGCGGCGGGGCATTGGCAAAGCCCTAATACGGGAGGGGCTATCACGGCTGAAAGATATGAATGCTCGTGGATGTTGTCTCGTCGGCCATCCTGATTACTACAGGAAATTCGGATTCAATAATATGCCGGGACTTGTGCATGAGGGAGTGCCGCAGGAGGTCTTCTTCGC
>JAFGIT010000312.1 GCA_016929465.1 Candidatus Coatesiibacteriota bacterium
TCTCGACCACCCTTAATCTCAAGGTCTAAAACTCTGATGCCCTTGGGCCATCATCCCTCGCCAGCATCTAGCCCGCGCTAAACTCATAATAATCACATGTTATGATTGCATCCGGCGCCTCTGCTGCACCCAAGCAACGCAACCGCGAGGCGCCGGCATATCGTCAATTCACCTTAACGTTCGCTAAACCACACTCTTACTTCGTGCGGTATCCGATGTCGTCATAATGGGTCTCTGTCGCCCAAATAGGCGTGTCAACCGCAAAGTTAGGACCTGCGCTCAAGCACCACACGTGGTTGCTTCCGTCCTCACCCTTCGGGCCATAATCAAAGGCACCGACTGACACGAGATACTTGTAAGCCCAAGGATCGTCGGTCACGTAAGGCAGATAAGGTCCATTCCAACCATGGGACAATACGCTACCACCCATCGTTACTGGTGGCTTCTGCTTGTAAATCGTGCCTTGATCTGGATTTCCATTGGTTACCAAGTGGAAATACATGTCGTCGGCCAGATTTCCCCAAGACGTCTTTGCCTCGGTCTCGAAACGTGGCATATCACCCATGTTACCATACAGATACTCATATTCCGGCAGGCCACCATAGCGAGCGAAATACGGCCAGCTACCTGTGTCCTTGTGGAACAGCAGGAGTGCTGTGGAAATGTTGCGGCAGTCACCAAGCGCTCTGGTCTCATTGGCCTCGTCGATGTACTTGAAGATCAACGGGGTCAGGATGCCAGCCAACAAAGCGATAATGGCAACAACCACGACAACCTCGATAAGGGTAAACCCTTTTCTGTTCATAATCTCACCTCCCTTTCATCGAGATCTATGCACCACTCTGTCGTCATGCTTGGGATGACTTCTTAGAGTGGTGATGCCAATTGAAAATTGATCTTTCAATATTATCATCCCTTCATGCAAAAAGCCTACCATGAGCGATCGTTCAGAGTCAACCCCTTTTTCAAGAGGCGACCGCCCGAATAGAACATAACCAATCTGAGACAAATGTGCAAGTGCTTAGCAATCTCAACATGTAGTATATAAAGGACGGAACTCCCGCCCGTCGTCTCCCATACACAAGGACATTGTCTCCCTTATACAATATCCTGCATAATTACTAAAGAGGAATCTGTACACAAATCAACATAAGCGAATGGACCCTGAGGATGGAAGGACAAATGAGCGAAGGAAATAGAATAGCCCCCGCACAGTGCAACCTGGAGAAACAGGTGGTTGCCATGATAATCGACCACCAGGAACGACTGCTCTCTCACATCAATGGAAAGGATGAGATGCTAAGGAGGGCTTGCAAACTCGTCGGATTTTGCAGGCTGCTGTCGATCCCGACAATAATAACCGAGCAATATCCAGCGGGGCTCGGCCCCACATCATCGCGGATTTTGCAGATGGTCAATCCCGATGTTCCCATACTGGAGAAGACGACCTTTTCGTGCATGAGGGACTCCGGGATATCGGCTGCATTGGGCTCCCTGGACCGAGAATGTGTCGTGGTTTCGGGAATCGAGACACATATATGCGTCAGTCAGACGGTCTTTGGGCTCTTAGAGCGTTCCCACATCGTCTATGTACTTGCCGACTGCGTCGGCTCACGAAACGAGCGGGACCACCTCGCCGCTCTCGAGAGGATGCGCGATTCAGGCGCCGTAATAACGACGCTCGAGGCCTTTATGTATGAGGTCCTTGTCTCGTCCGGACATCCGAAATTCAAGGAATTCCATCGTGAGATTATGAGCTAGATCGTCCGGATCAGGAGCGGCCTGATCCGCCCGGACTCATCGCGGTACTCGATCAGCCCTTGCGCCGCTTCACCATTGCTGCGACAAATGAGGAAAACAAAGGATGCGGGGCGTCGGGCTTCGAGCGCCATTCCGGATGAAACTGGCTGGCGAGGAACCACGGGTGCCCCGGCAGCTCCACCACTTCGATGAGGTTCTTTTTCTCATAGACTCCGGAGAGACGCAGCCCATGCCGCTCCAATTCCTCCGCGTACTTCGGATTCAGCTCGAACCTGTGACGGTGTCGCTCAGATATAATCTTCTGTCCATATATCGCTTGCACGAGTGAATTTTCCGCGAAGCTGCATGGCATTGCACCAAGGCGCATCGATGCGCCTTTTCTTCTGACCTTCCGCTGCGACGGCATGATCCAGATGACGGGGTGAGGCGTGTTCTCGTCGAATTCGGTGCTATTAGCCCTATCCAAACCGCAGACATTCCTCGAATATTCGATGACAGCGCACTGCATCCCGAGGCAGATACCGAAAAAGGGCATTTTCTGAACTCTGGCGTACTCGACGGCCTTGATCATGCCCTCGATGCCGCGCATCCCGAATCCGCCGGGGACCATCAAGCCATCGGCATCTGCAAGCCACTCCTCGGCACCATCTCGCTCGATATCCTCCGCGTCCACCATCTTCAATTTGACGCGGATGCCGTTTGCGTATCCGCCATGCGAAAATGCTTCGAGCAAGCTCTTGTAGGAGTCCTTCATAAGCACATATTTCCCCACGATTGCCACCGTTGCTCCGTGTTTCGCGGACCTCATTACATCGGTTATCTCGCGCCATTCGGTCAGATTGGCTCGTTTCTTTGGGAGATTGAGGTGCGCGACAATCGCATGACCAAGGCCATCATCCTCGAATACGAGCGGCACATCATAAATGCACTCGACGTCTTTTGCCGTGACTACCGCCTCTTCCTCAACATTGCAGAAGAGCGCGATTTTCTTCTTCACTTCCTTCGGTAGAAAGGTCTCGGTGCGACACAAAAGAATATCCGGCTGAATTCCTATCTGGCTCAGGGCCTTGACGCTGTGCTGCGTGGGCTTGGTCTTGATCTCTCCCGATGCCTTGATGAATGGGACCAGCGTCACGTGAACGTAGAGCACGTGTTCGGACTTCAGGTCAAATCTGAACTGACGGACTGCCTCAAGGAAGGGAAGTCCCTCGATGTCGCCCACGGTTCCCCCGATCTCCACTATGACGATCTCTGCCCCCTTTGCCAGCGCACGAATTCGTTTCTTTATTTCATCCGTTATGTGGGGAATGACTTGCACTGTTCCCCCCAGATACTCGCCCTTGCGCTCCTTATTTATCACTGAGTAGTATATCTGGCCGGCGGTGACGTTGTTCTTTTTCGTTAGCTTGGCGTTGGTGAATCGAGTGTAATGGCCCAGGTCCAGATCGGTTTCGGCGCCATCGTCTGTTACGAAGACCTCTCCGTGTTGAAATGGGTTCATCGTGCCCGGATCTACATTGATATAGGGGTCCATCTTCAAGAGAGTTATCTTGAAGCCACGGCTCTCGAGTATGCGGCCGATCGAGGCTGCGGCAAGCCCCTTTCCCAGGGACGAAACCACCCCGCCAGTAACGAAAATATACTTGGTCACCTTCTTTTTTTTCATCTAGCCTCCTCACGAAACCGCGGAAAAGTGCAGCTGTCTGAGCAAATTCTCGACCTCTTTCACATCCGAAGGCACATCGACATTCTTCATGAGCGACTCGGTCAAAAGCGCCTTCATCGGGTAGCCGTTCTCCAGAATGCGAAGTTGCTCGAGTCTCTCGGCCCGTTCGAGGGATGTCTGCTCGGTCTGCGAAAACCGGATCAAGAAGTCCTTCCTATATATATATACGCCTATGTGCTTGTAGAATGTGATGCCACACTTCTTGAACTGGGCCTTGGTCAGCTTGCCCGTCTTGAAGGAATCCGCGAACGCCGCCACGCATGGGATCGGTGACCGGGAATAATAGAGCACGAAGTCATCCGCGGAGCAGACGAGCTTCACCGTATTCGGGTCGAATAGTTCCTTCACATCATGGATCGGCGTGCGCAAAGTCACGGCCTCCTGCCCGGTGTCGTGCAGCAGCTCCTGGATGCAGCGATCGACCGCCTCCGAATCAAGAAGAGGTTCATCTCCCTGAACGTTCACCACTATGTCGCAGTCCAAGCTCAATGCCGCCTCCGCGATGCGGTCCGACCCACTTTGATGGGCGTCGGAAGTCATCAGCGCCTTACCGCCGAAGTCCTTTACCGCGTTGAAGACGCGAAGATCATCGGTCGCGACGATTACGTCGTCCGCTAGTGAGATCAAACTCGCGCGCTCATACACCCACATGATCATCGGCTTGCCCAGGATCTCGGTCAGAATCTTGCCAGGGAAGCGGGTGGAAGAATAACGAGCTGGAATGATTACGACGGTTCTTGCCATCAGCTGTTTCCCTTCTGTTGTTCAAGACTGTCGGCCAAAGAGGCGAGCAGCTCATCGGCGGTGACCGTTGCTGCCCCTATCTCGGTCACTACGCTGCCGGCGGCGTAGTTCGCCAGCTGAGCCGCACGCTCCATCGACGCGCCGGCGCATAGCGCCACAGTGAGTACGGCAATCACAGTATCTCCCGCCCCCGTAACGTCATAGACCTCGCGGGCGACTGTGGGTATGCTGAATGGCTCTGCCTCTCTCGAGATAAGCAACATCCCATGCTCACCTCGCGTCACCAATATCGCTTCCGAATGCGTTTCATCCAGCAATTTCTTGCCTGCGGCGTGCAGCTCGTCGAATGTCTTTATCTTGCGGCCCCAGAATGTCGCGACTTCGTGGACATTCGGCGTCATGACGGTCACGTTCTTATAGAGAAGGAAGTGCTCATCCTTCGGGTCAACCGTTACGATCTTGCCGCTATCCCTGGCTATAGTCAGGAGCTCCCTGATGAACTCCGGACAGATTACGCCCTTGCCATAGTCCTCGATTATCAGCGCATCGATATTTGGCATGCGTTCTCTTATAAATGACAGCATGAAGGCTCTGGCCTCTTCCCCGGGCTCCTCAGTGCTTTCCTCGTCATATCGCACGATCTGCTGCCCTCTTGCCATTACCCTGGTCTTGGTCGTCGTCGCGCGGTTCTGGTCGTGTATCAGCCCCTCTACCGGTATACCTCTCTCAGAGAGCATGTCCCGCAGAAGTCCAGCTCTGTAGTCGTCACCAACCAGTCCCACGGGGCTCGCCATAGCTCCGAGAGATGCGATATTATTGGCGACGTTGCATGCGCCGCCAAGGCGGAAGCTGCGTTCCTTGATCAGGACGATCGGCACGGGAGCTTCCTGAGAGACACGTGATACCTCTCCCCAGACGTATTCATCGACCATGAGGTCGCCGACGACCATTATCTTCTTGTCCCTGAAGCCGTGTATTATCCGTTGGCATTCAATAAGGCTCTGTTCGCTTAATCCAGACATCCTTCCTCTATTTCCTTCTCCTGAAGAGTCAGTTCA
>JAFGIT010000313.1 GCA_016929465.1 Candidatus Coatesiibacteriota bacterium
GCTGGAGGCGATGGCCTGCGAAAAGCCGGTGATCGTTACTCGGGTGGGGGGCCTTCAACATATAGTTGATGATGGCGTGGATGGGTTCATCGTCGAGCCATTCGACCCGATTTCACTCCGAGAGAGGCTCAAGACGCTTGTCGAGAATCCCGACCTGCGCGTCTCAATGGGAAAGGCCGGCCGCAAGAAGGTCCTCGAGAAATACCAGTGGAGCAAAATCCTCGAGAAATACTACACGCCTCTATTCGCGAGCAGTGAGGGATCGCTTTTCGAGCGTTCAATGAAGTAGGCTTGCTCCGCACGAACGCCGAGCAGACACTCACATCCGATTATTGGGTCAATTGAGGTTCTGAATGCTGACTACTGCGCCGGCGTGAGTTCGAGCTCTGCGGCAACCTCAATGAGTGTCGCCGCCGAATTACCTCTTCTGATGCTCTGTCTTACCACGCAATGCCGCGCTAAACCTGCTCCATTCTCTCCGGAGACGCGGTCATCGCGGCCGCTCTGCACGAGCCAGAATCTCCTCGGCATGCCGGCTCTTACCCAGCCTGCATATAGCTGACCGAGTGACAGGTTCCAGTCCGAAAGGTAGATTGCCTGTGCACGGTCTTGGTCAACCGTATAGACCCTGAATGCGTATGATGCTCTTTTGCTCACGAGGATCGGCACCTTTACCGCATTACCCAAATCCAGCTGGGCGATCACGGCCATCAAGCCATCACCGAGCCATATCTCGTTTCCGCGCAGCCAAATGCTGAAGCCGGACCACAGTATTAGAAAGACGGACAGGACCACGGCCACAAACCTGAAAGCCCCGATTCTCTTCCATGTCCAGATCGCCTTCAAGCCTGCGGCGAGGCTGAGAAGGCCCACGGGCGCAAGATAGAGGACCACCCTTTCGCCTGCGAACGGATAGTACCCGAGAATCGCCAATAAAATCGCAGCAGATATTGATGCGATCGAGAATGCCGCCACTGGTCGGGCACACCTTGCTAGCGAGATGAAGCCTATGACGGAAATCACCGCCCAAATATGTGCCATCGGCGGACTCCCAACCAGATAACCCAGAACACTACTGAAAGCTAGCAGCGTCCAGGAGACTATGCTGCCCTGCGGGAATCCAGCCCGCCAGAATTCGGATAAGAATGAGGCGTGATGATATTGCGAGAGCATCATTAGCCATAACAAGATCGAGACCACCAGGGTCATGGCGCCGAGAATGACGACCGGTTCCCAATTTTTCCCCTCCCTGCTGCGGAGGGCGAACATCAGGATGACTACCCAGAGGCCGAATAGGCCGAAAACAGTTGTGAACGATAGGCCGATCAGTAGCGGGAGGAGAACCGCGACTAGTAGCCGGGCGCGGCGCTTCATTCCGCTCCAGCTCGTGGCCACAGCCAGCAACAGCAGGGTGACCAGGAGGTCACAAGCGTATTGCTTGAAGGTAGTCGAGAACTCCAGGTACTCGAAGTTGAGGCTCAGGATCGTGGTCGAGACGACGACGAACCAGCTGCGCATCGTTCTCCACCCAAGCCGCGCGAAAAGGTAGAGCGAGAGGAAACTGCAGACGAGGGGGAGCACGCGTAGGGACAAGTCCCATGGCTTGAATAGGGCTGACGACAGTTTCGAGAGTATAAGAAACAGTGGGGGAGCCAGCTGGTTGTCATCGAGATGGTTGCGGATGTCCGCGAGTGGTCTGAAGATGACGTTGCAGGCGAGCATGGCCTCGTCAATGATGAAAGACCTGTTATTGAGATATATGATTAGCCCAGCCAGAATACCGGCCGCCACGACGGCGGTGAGCGCCCATTTCGCCCAACGTTCATCATCAACTGATTTCCTCCGAGCGGGGGAATCGGGCTTTACTGCAGGTTCGGGCACTTCATGTTCCTCGCTCATTCTCGTCCGTTGAGAGAATTCCATTAGCCGCATCAATTGTGGGGAATATAGCCCAGATTGCGCTTTCCGGGGCTACGTTTTCTGCCGCGTTTTCAGAAGATCGAGTTAGAGGCTGAGATAGGCGCCTATTGGACAGCATACGCGGAGAGCGAGCTTGCAAAGCGTATGGCTCTCTCGCCGAACTTATCGCGTATCTTGTCCGCCGCCTCGACCAGTTTCTTGTATCGCCGATTGCTCTCGATGCCGAACAGCTCCTGTTGCACCTTCTGCGAGCGGGCGAGGTTGCTCGCGCACACACCGAGCAGACGCAGCATCTTCCGCTCCTTCCAGGATGTGAGAAGGAGTCTCTTTGCGTAGGGGAATAGCACGCGCTCCAGGTCGGTTGGCGTCCGCAGCATACAGCCCCGGTTAATCGTCGTGAAGTCGGCAAAGCGGAGCTTGATCGTGATATTGCCCGCGTAATAGTTGCCCTTCCTGAGACGTCTTCCGAGCTTCTCACAGAGCCATAGTAGGGTGCCGAACACAGCAATGGGGTTGTTCACATCACGGTCGAAGGTGTGCTCGTGGCCCATCGACTTTGCGCTGTGCGATTTGTAATACGGGATGACCGGGCTGTCGTCGATGCCGCGCGAGGCGTGATAGAGACACTCTCCACCAACACCGAAATGGTGAACCAGCACATCCTTCGGCACGAGCGTCAGGTCAAAGACCGTGTTGACGCCGAGCTTGTGCAAAGCCTGCTGCGTCTTCTCGCCAATGCCGTAGATCTTGCCGACGGGCAGCTTCGCCAAGAAACTCTGCTCCTCACCCGGCAGGACGACGGTTAGCCCGTCGGGCTTGTGCAGCCCCGATGCGACTTTTGCAAGGAGCTTGTTCGGTGCGATACCGATCGAGCAGGTCAGTCCGAGTTCCTTTTTGATCCGGTCCTTAATCGCCCATGCCAAGTGCTCTGGAGGCCCGAAGATCAGCTCACAGCCAGTGATGTCCATGAAGGCC
>JAFGIT010000314.1 GCA_016929465.1 Candidatus Coatesiibacteriota bacterium
GGTCGACCCGCCGGTCGGCCATCCAGAGGCGGGGCACCATAGGCACCAAGGGACCTGATTCGCTATCCTGAGAGTGCGGGGGTGATCATGAGACGTCGTGCTCGGATGTTCCTTATCTTCTTCCTCGTCTTCGCTGCTTCGCTGCCGGCCTTTGCGCAGGAATCCGGTGAAGTACCGGGCGGGACCGCCGCTTCGTTCGTGGCCGCGTCGTTTCCCGCCCTGAGCGCCGCGGTCCCGTTCCTCCCGCTCGTGTGGCCCGAGACGGCCGGCATCGCCCCCTGGATCGCGTACCCGCTTCGGCTGGGCGCCGCGGTGCCGATGTACTGGATCGACGTCCCTCGTGCGATCGGGTACACGGCGGCGGGCCTTCTCCTGCCCGCGGCCGGGGTTCCGCTGATGCTCGTCTCGTCGAGCGTTCCCGTCGCGACCCCCGTGTCGCAGAGCCTCCTCAACGCGTACGCGCACCTCATGGAGTTCGCGGCCTACGACGCGTGGCGGCTCGAACGCCCCGGTGAAACCGGCTGGGGCCTGGGGACGCTGTCCGTCTCGCCGTTCGAGGGCAGGCAGCTCTCGGACCCCGTCGTCTGGGCGGCGTCCATCGCCGCGCCAGCCGTCCTCACGGCGTTCTACCTCCTCAACGAGCCGGATCTCGGCCGACCGGTGTACCAGACGAACACCTCGTACATCGGGTCGCTCGAGGTTCCGGCCTGGGCCGGCGGACTGGCGGCTCTGGGCTTCGCCGCCGTCGACATGCTCGCCGTCGCCATAGGCGAAGAGGCCTACTACCGGGGCATCGTCTACAAGGAGCTGAAGAGCGCCTGGGGCCCGGCTCCAGCCCGGATCACCGACGCGCTGCTGTTCCCGCTCATTCACCTGCCGGGCGACCTGCGGGCGGAGCTGAAGCCGTCGACCATCGTGTTTTTGATATTCCATTTAAAATGGATACTATTCATCAAAAAAAGAGACCCGACTTGTGTACGCAGCCCCGGAGCAGTCGTTGTGATCTCGCTACCTTTCTGATCGCAGCGCGAACGCACCCTGCGAGTTCATCGTCATCTTTGGGTGTTCCGTTCGACAAGGAGCGCTTCCCGTTCGTCCATACTTGTTCGGCAGGATTCAACTCCGGGGCATAGGCAGGAAACCGATACACGTGCAATCGAGCGCCGCGCCGTCGCACGTAGTCCTGCACGATCCGCCGAGTATGGATTGAACCGCCATCCCAGATCATGACCACCTGTCGAGGAAGGTGACGAAACAATCCACGCAGAAACGAGATGACCTCTACCCCGGTGATGTTCTTGCGATGGAACTGGACGTACACCCCCAATCTCCTCCTGCTGGGTGATACTGTCAGCGCGGCGATGGTAGAAATGCGGTCCCGGCGATAGCTGTGGTACAGTAGCGGCGTCTTTCCTCGGGGAGCCCAGGTGCGCCGAACCGTGGGGATCAGAAGAAAGCCGCTCTCGTCTACAAAGGCGAGGTAGGCGCCCAACCGACGTGTTTTTTTTTGATCGTCGGCCATTGCACCCTTTTCCACCGTTCGATGGCCGCTTCATCGCGTTGCGTCGCCCGTCGCTCTGGTTTCTGCGTACTTCACTTCAGATCGACGACCAGCAAACGCCATACCGCCGAGGTAGAGTAGCGTACGCCAAACTGCTTCTTGATGACCTCGCTGATCCGACGCAGAGTCCAGAGTTCCGTGGAATACCCCGCCGCCTGAGCTCCGCGCAGTAGAATGGTCTCCAGATGCTTTCTCTGTCCTGGAAGCAGCCGACAGGGGCGGCCGGGAGTTGGCTTCGGCAGCAGTCCGCGCGGTCCCTGACGTCTGAAGGCCTGGAACCATCGGACCACTGAACTCAGCGAGGCGCCCAAGGTTGCGGCAACAGCTCGGTAGGTCTGCCCCTTCTTGAGGAGGACGATCGCCCGGCGGCGCCGCCGCTCCAGCTCACTGGATGTTCCTGGTGGCCTCATGAGATGGAGGATAGCATAGATCCGGAGAAGTATCCATTGCTTTATGAAAGATTAATAAGTTTCGTGGGTCAGCCTCTTTTCTCTGCGGAAGTCATGGTGACTATGGTTATTATTGGAAATTAGTGTCACTTCTTCGGGCAGCAGTGTTACCTTTGCTATATTGCCTCCGCATTCGGAGTCAACCACTGCCCGCATTTCCCGATTGTCTATGCTCAACATACCACCAAACCGTTCGAGATGAATCTTCTCGGCTTCGTTCTTCACGGATCATACCCCTTGGCACGATCTGACCGCCCAGCTTCCTCGTACCACGTTACCCAAACAGTTTGCCAGGAGTCTCAGGTACCTTCTCATTTGTGCGAAACACGATAGTCTTGATTTCAAAAGGTCTGAAGTACAGAGGTACGCGCCCTTCTTGGATTTGAATCCCTTCTCCAATGTCCTCAAGAAGGTTCGCTTCATAGACTCTGGTGTTCTCCAATCTCTTACTGAGGTGGATACTACACCTGACCGGTCGACCTGCCGGCTCAACCAGCCGTAACACGTATCCTGATCTGTCCTCTGAGGGCTTGAAAGCTGCCATTCGTACCAGTGGCGGATCGAGTCTAAGTGGCTGCAAATCCTTCTTGTTCTCGCCATCGGTAGCCTCCGCTTGCCAGGCGATGGGTGGGAATAATAGATCCTCAGATTCGCCGAGGATTGTTTCCGGGCTGAAAGGCCCAGAGAAAGGCAGAACCCGGAATACCGTGTCTCTGATGCCGCGATCCGTGCATGGATCGTATTCGTGTGAAACTGATCTCACCAAGGAAATGCGAATCCCCTCCCCGGCGAAGCTATGCCCAGGGCGATCCACGTTCAGGATCGCGACACCGCCATCTTCTCCAGCAATACATGCCCAGCCGCACACAGGGATTTCGGTCTCAGTGCCGTTCGATTCAAGATACCCGAATGGTATTCCATAATACCTTCTCACTACGCCGGCAACTTTAGGTACGATGCACAATCGCACGAGGACGTCCGATTCCTGCCAATCAATGTTAATCCTAATCTCGACGAATCTCATGAATCTATACACACTGGTATCCACTTCTATCCTAGATGTGTTGAATTCATATCTCGTTCGGATCGTTGCCTTGCACAGGCCTTGTTCCGTAACCTCCGGTTCCCCTACCCTTGGCAGTGTTACACGCTCCCCAGTTAGGCCCAATTGATATGCCTTCATCTCGGTCCCGTATTCACGTTGGAAAGCCGTCTCCGGCCATGCTTCGATTCTCATGGGGGCCTCGTCGCTGTTCAGCCAAGTTTTGTTCGCATCTTTCATCGTCAAAGACCTTAGTATCCCTTTTTCGCCTATTTCCGCCCTTATAAAGCTGTTTTCTAATACACTTCTCTCTGCTCTTGGCATGTCCCTATCAACGTTAGCTGTGGCTCCTTCGAGCAGTCTCAAGACTTTGGTCCCTAGTGTTGGTAACGCTTCGCATTGTATCAACATAGTTCCCCTGATGTAGCGCTGCATCAACCTCTTCGTTTCTACCTGATATGGGAAGCGTTTCCCTTGATCGTCAACCAAGAGACCCTCATCCGGAATCAACTCACTCCTATACTTTTCTCGGAATCTCGCCATCTCGACGTCTGCTCTGACGAGACGGATACGCGTGTTGTCTACTGTGCTTACGATCACGATCGTTCTTGGCGAATCAGATGGGGGTACGGTTCGATCAATGAGGAGTTGAGATCTCCGCTTCAAGTAGTGTAGATTGAGCAACAAATCCTCATATTGAGCGTTCACCTCTCTATACGTTGAAGGTGAGCCCGTGCCCGCAATTATGTCGTGAAACTGAAGGACACAGAATCTTTGCCACTGCGCCTCAATTGGTGCAAAGGGATAGCCATGTCCTTCCAGAGAGGCGATGCTGCATAGAGTCTCAGTCTCACGAAACATCCTTTCCGTCTTGCGGCAATACTCTTTCTGTTCAATGTGCGTGGTGTAGCATCCTTGGAATTCGCAGTTGAGCCCTCCTTCATATGTCGGGAGATTGACGAGTTGATGGTGGATGGCACGCCAGAACTCGGATACAGTGCTGTACTGCAGCTTGTATTGCCTTCCTTCGATGGGCCGCACATAAGGCGTCATACCCCCTGCATCGGATTGACAGTGAGACCCGAATAGATGCAAGAAACCATGGGCGATGTTTCTGTTCACCTTCTCCTGTAGGTCAGAGACGCCGCTCAGTTTGTAATACTGTGACAGAGAAGGCAGACCATATCCCTTGTTGATAAAGCGCAACGCAATGAAATCAGTCCCGTCCACTCCCTTCCAGATAAAGGGATATTCGGGTAGGTCGAGGGACTTCTGCCTAGGTCGCTTAAAAATGAAGCCGTTAAGCCCCGCCTGCCGAAATATCTGCGGCAGGCTGCCTGCATGCCCAAAGGAATCGGAATTCACGATTGTCCTAGCTCGAACACCGAAGTTGCGCTGCAGGTAGAGCTGACCGTAGAGGAACTGCCGCACGATCGATTCTCCGAGAGGGATATTATGATCTGTCTCTGCGATCTCACCGCTTTCGAGCTCTATCTGGCCCTTGACCACCAAATCGCGGAATCGAGCAAACAATCGGGGGTCAAGTTTTTGAATCAGCTGAATGATGAATACCTGAGCATGAGAATACTTTGCGTCCGGATGTTCCTCAAGAAGAGCAGTCATCCATCGAATGGTGTCCAGTGCCATTTGCGTGGTTTCGAGAAAACCCCAATACCAGCCGAGATCGAGATGAGTCATATGCACCATGTGGAAAGTCAGCACACGACCAGCCGGTATGCTCAGTTCATCCAAGGCTTTCTTGTGATCAGTCGGGTGAGGCTCCCAAGCCTCTAGTTCGAATTTGTCATCGCGATCCAGGTCGCATTTTGCCATCACATCCCTCCCAATCCCCTGCGCGTCGACCACAATCGCCCTTCAGCGGGCGACGCCGAGGTGGTAGAGCTCGATCGCGTTATCGTAGAGCCATCGCTGTGCGATCTTCAGTGCGGTGTTTGTGCCGAAATCCGATGACTGTATCCGATCCCCAAGAATAGTCGCAAGAACTTCCTTCATCATGACGAGATGACCATATACTTTCTGCACGCAAACACGGTAATCCCCACCAAAAGCAATTATCTTGTTCAAGGGTACGAGATCAATGATCTCATTCAGGATACTTATCGTCTGTCTCTGTGAGATTATTGGGCACCACGTGAGGTTCAAGCTAACGTTTGGCAGATTCTTACCAATCATCGCGGCTTCTCGCACCATTGGCATACCAAGATGAAAGAGGTCAAAATGTATGTCGCTACGCCTGGGGGCAAATGAGTATATAAACTTCGGATCGAGTTTTCTGAAGTCTCCCCAGTAGCCAGAATGCACGGCGACAGGTACATTCGCTCTCGCAGCTACATTCAGCCACCGATCGAACAGATAGTCAGACAGCGCCTTCGGATAAGAACTGAATCGGCCCTTCATGCCAGTTGGATCGCTCTTGAGCCATGTAAATTCTTTTTCTGCGGCATCTTTATCCGGTTCACATCTGTCGTCAATGATCGTCTTGAAGCCAACCGACCCATGCCTGATGTCTCGCTCCAGCAAATCGAAACCCGCTTCCTCAAAGTCGTTGAGATTTGAAATGCTATGTCCAGAGCGCGCGGCCAGAGTCTGGATACAGTCACTCCGTTTAATATTCACTTTCATCAATTCGGTAATCCCGACAAACCTTGGGTCCCTTGGAAAAAGCGTTCGATCTATGCAGTCGATCACCTTGGAGATTTTACATTTTTCTTCGAAGATCCAGTCGTAGATGCCCCTGCGATTGTCGGATTGAACTCTCGCCGCAATCTCTCCTATTGTATCCGCATCTATTTCTTGAATGCCATACAAGTCCCTAACCGTTATTCTCAAAGCATTGGAGAAGGATGTTGTCTTTACGTTTTCCCAATATGGGGCAATCTGCGGCCACCATTCGGCTACTGGGCGATATCCTCCCAACCGCATAGTCCCCTTGAATGAAGCGGGCATCCCCGCTGATTCTAGGTCATGATAGATATAGCCACCCGCAAAAAGATTCAGCCCGCAGTATTCCTGCTCCAGATATTCTTCTTCGGGAAGCAGATGCTCGTGAGCATCGATCGTCTTCAATTCAAGAATATCTTTGAACAACCCTTCGACGAGGTCCGACCACCTCATTACTCTGCCCTCTTCTTCGAAATAGACCTGAGCTGAACACCAAGAACTGATGTTCAGCTCAGGTGAGCCATCGAAGAATTCTTTCCCTACTTCTTCACTGCCGCGTTGTAGTCCTTCAATGCCTTTGTCATTTTATTTGCCCATGTGTCAAGAAACTCCTTAGAAGAAATATCCCCTGCTAGGAATTGCTGGAATATTGGGTCCATTCCGTTCACGATGTCTATGTAGTTCGGAAGCTGAATCGGATTCATATAGCTCGTTGTCATTGGGTCTGTGAGGACCTTCAGCGCCATCTTGATCGGCGTCGACTTTTGAACCCATTCATGCTTCATGACGGCGCTGTTGATAGGTACCGTTCCAGTCGCAATGTTCCATGCGCTGTTCCCTTCCTCAGAGCTGATATAACTTATTAACTTCCATGCTTCATCCTTCTTCTTTGATTCTGCGAAAATCACAGTCCCTGTAAAGTCAGTACTTAGAATGTTCAGCTTACCAGTTTTCGGCGACTTGGGAAGTGGGACTACACTAAATTTTTCCTCGCTCCCAAGGGCTA
>JAFGIT010000315.1 GCA_016929465.1 Candidatus Coatesiibacteriota bacterium
CTGTCTAATAAGTCGAAACGTGTGGTTGTAGGGGCGATTCACGAATCGCCCAATCTCTATTGATTTCCTTTCCAGATTGCCTTGAATATAGCGCTGACGCCCTCAAGGGCGGTTCGTGAACCGCCCCTATAAGGCGGATTTCAACGAATCCGATTCGAATGATATTGGCCTGGCTGGGATTGACAATCTGTCGGGATTCTGATAAAATTATTGTGTGAACATGAAGCAAAAACCTCGCCAAGCCATTTATTGGACAGCCTCTAATCAGATTGAATCGCCTGGATTACCGACCCATGTGGTCGGGATCTGTCGCAGACCGAGATACTCATGCACCGAATGATGACAATGTGATGCGGTTCCGGGTCAACGCAATCAAAGGCGGCGAAAGCTCGCGCGCAGTCCATACCCATTCCCCGGCACTTGATTGCGACCACCCAATACGATTAGTATGTGTCGGTTGTCTGCTTGAATCCAATTTGGAGGAGCTATTTTGGCATCTGAGCGCATTCTGGTTGTGCCGCGGAGCGTGTTGGCGGAGAAAGTCGCGGTCGAATGGGGGGAGAAATACACTGAATCCATCGGCCCTGTAGCGAAGATCCGCTCCAAAAAGGCCCCCTGCAAGTTCGGGGGAAGGAAGGTGACGGAAGCGGCGCTCGAGGCGGCTGCGGCGGCGTTTCGGTTCGTGGACCGCGATAGCGCGGAAAACGATCCATCGCTGAAGCAGATAATCCCGTACATGATCGTCAGGACAGACTCGGCGATCCTTCTATTGAAGCGGCTTCGGAAGCAATCCGAGCAGCGGCTCTGGGACAAATACTCGATCGGTATCGGGGGCCATCTCAATCCGGCGGACGGCGAGACCGACTTCATGGATATTCTGGAATGCGGCATGGATCGGGAACTCAACGAAGAGCTGGAGATATTCTTCAGTTTCGAGCCGGAGATCGTGGGCTGCATCAATGACGACGATACCGACGTCGGAAGCGTCCACTTCGGCATCGTCTATCAGATACACCTGGAAGGTATCATCGTCGGTATCCGAGAGAAGACCAAGATGTCGGGTGAATTCGCGGACCTGAAGCGGCTGGCGGAGGTTCGGGACAATATGGAGTCCTGGTCCCAAATCGTCTTCGACCATTTTCTCGCACCGCGAAGGCGAGGTCGATAGGCTTGCCGAGTTCGCCAGAGCAAACGGACTCGCTGCTCGAAGACGGGGCCTGCTGCGTATGCGGCGGCAGAGAGGGGGAGAAGGTCGTCGAGAAGTTGGATGTTGCCATAGGTTCGACCAAATCCAGCTTCGCTTTCATCAAATGTCCTTCCTGCGGTGTGCTCTACCTCGACCCAAAGCCAAAGGCTGAGAGCCTCGGTCTTCTCTATCCCGATGGAGACTATTACACGAGGGATTTCGATGCGCTTGCGAATGCGATATCCCATCAGCCGTCAGGCCTGAAGCGTCGGCTTCAGGAGCGGATCATGGGAGCTTATGAGTTCAAAGTTCAAAGTTCAAGGTTCAAGGCCGGAGGGAGTTCAAAGTTCAAGGTTCAAAGTTCAAAGTCGGAGAGAGTTCAAAGTTCAGAGTTCAAAGTTCAAAGTCCAGAGTCAGAGTGCCGAGACGCGGAAGGGTTTTGGGGGAGGTTGGTCGATGGAGTGGGGAGGCTTTCGGTTTATCCGATATTGGTTAGGCGGAGCGCCCTTCTCAAAATGCTTATACACCACCGCCGTTTCTTCCGCTTCGAGAGAAGACCAGCGCGAATCCTCGAGGTTGGCTTCGGGGTCGGCTTTCTACTGCATGCCCTGTCCCACCTCGACACCGAGCTATACGGAACCGAGATCTCGGAGAAGGCGTGCGATGCGGTCTCTGACCTACTCGGCGTCGATACATTCTGCGGGCATTTCTGGGATGCCGGATACCAGGATGGACATTTCGACCTCGTCATATTCTCACACTCGCTGGAGCACCTGTCAGACCCGATGCGGGCCCTGAACGAAGCCCGCAGGATAATCTCGCCGACCGGCGGCCTGCTCATAAGCGTCCCCAATCCCGATTGTCTTTCGGCAAGGCTCTTCAGGGAATATTGGACAGGTTACGATTTCCCGAGGCATCTCTTCCTCTTCGGACATGAGGCGATGTCCAAAATTGCTCAAAAGACTGGCTTTGAGCTGGCAGCGACACAATATCCGGTCGATTTCTCGGTTCACCACTTCACCGAGTCAGCCAAGGCGAGATTCGGACGGAGCATCATCCCCGGCTGGCTTAGCAGGTCACTCCCCTTCGAACTACTATATCTGCCGATAAAGCTCGCGGGAAAGGCCGACGTTATGACGATGTACTTCCGCCCGTCGAGCCAGCCAATGCCCAAATAGCCAACTTTGAACTTTGAACCTTGAACTTTGAACTATGAACCAACAATGAAAGCAATGCTATTTTGTGCCGGCATAGGCTCTCGGCTTTCGCCGATTACGGATGATATCCCGAAGCCGATGGTCGAGTTCATGGGAAAGCCACTAATCGATTACACCCTATCCCTGGTCAAAGATTGGGGCGTGCGTGAGATTGCTGTCAACCTGCACCACCACCCGGAGTCGCTAGAGCGTCACCTGATCGAGGACTGGAGCAACACATTCAAAGTGCGCTTTTCGAGAGAGCGCGTTCTCCTGGGAACTGGTGGCGGACTGAAGGAGGTCGAGAAGTATCTGAATGACGGCTCCTTCCTTACCGCTAACGGAGACTTTCTGCTTGATCCATTGCTAGATATTAGCAAAATACTCGAGATGCACTCTAATAACGCTGCAGGGGCTACGCTCCTTCTCATCAAGGATGATTCCGGCAGGCACACGCCGATTCAGACTGACACGGAGGGGCGTCTTTCCTATCTCGGCGAGTTGTTAGGTGAATATGAGGCGAACGCCCCGAGATACTCCTTCTGTGGGCTGCTGATACTCGAGCCGGTTATCTTCGATTACTTGCCGAAGGGAAGGCCATATAGCGTGATAGCCGCGTGCATCGAGATGCTTAAGCAGGGGCACTTGGTTCAAGGGTATATGCTCGATGGGTATTGGCAGGAATTGGGCGAGACAGAGAGCTACCTAAAGGCTCATTTCGACCTGCTGAATAGGCAGAGTCCATATCGCTCAATTGTTGAGGATGAAGGCCGGTTCAGCTTCATTCAGGCGGAAAATGACCTCCGCCACCCGTGTTGCGTGGGTGCCAATATACACTCCGGAGCAGTCATCAGGCCACCGGTTGCGCTGGGTCTTTCCTGCTCCATCAGGGATGGTGGGGTGGTCGGGCCTTTCACGGTCATCGGGGAAAAAGCTGAGGTCGGTGGTGGGGCGGAATTGAGCCGCACGGTTTTGTGGGGCGGCGTGAGTGTGCCGCGGGGAATTCGGCTCGACGGTGAAATAGCCTATCGGTAGGGCATTCACGCCCCGGCGGCAGTTGGCTGGAGCCGGGAGAACGGGCGGATCCCGATGCGGCACCCGCCCGCCTGCTTGCTGGTTAGTTGGTTGTCAGCTACTCCACTAGCAAGAAATAATTGAAACTGACGTCTTCCTGCTTCATGTTCTGCCCCACCTCAACGACGGCCATGCCCAGCCAGTAAGTCCCCAGGGGCAGGGGGTGTGTGAGAGGAAAGACTATCTCTGCGACCGCCGTCGGTGGATAGTAGAAATTCAGAGGAATGAAAGCATTCCTGTAGTAGGGATAGTTGCCCTTCTTCCACGCATCCCAGTCCATCGACCACACCTGGCCATTGGTGTCGATCACGCCGATATAGACGTCGGCATTGAAGGGCCGCAAGTAGTCGTAGAGAGAGATGTAGATATACATGTGGTCGCCATTCTTGTACTCGTAGCTGCCCATCAGACCGCGGTCATGTGTGATCTCCCACCATAGGTTGTCATTCTGCTCAGCAAAGCCAATCGAGGCATATATCACGATTGCGAGCGTCAGGCCGATTGAGAGCCACAAAAGAGTGCTCCTGGACATCTCGAACTCCTCCCTGTCCTTAGGTTCGTTTTCTTCAACGTCGCTCCGGATCTTATTTAAGCAGGAAATGTGCCATAGACGGAGATTGATGTGGGAAGTCCGCGAAATGTGCCTATTATGGGGATATTAGGGGATGGCCAGATGAAAATCCCTTCTTCCGGCTGCAGCCGAAGGGTGGATCAATATTGATCCACTCAGGAGACCTGCCCATAGCCTGGATCGACTGTACCTTCGACCTATAGGCCGATTTGACAGGTGGGTCAATTTTTGACCCATCCCCCATCAGCGAATTGGATCAAAATCGATCCACTACCCTATCTGAGAAGCTATAGGCCGCCGATTATGGTTTTCGGAACTCAACCTATGGGTCTCGGACGTTGCATCCATCAGAGGCCCTGTCGAATGAATTCTATAGAGAATAGAGAGAGGTATTCGCCCTTAGCTGAGCTTCAACGAAGAGAGGGTGAAAATGGACCTGCAATCATACCCCTCGGTGACGAGCTTCTGAGCGCCTCCCCTCATCTTATCCACCACAGCGAAGACGGCCTTGACGTTCATGCCGAGGCTCTTCGCAGTACGGACAATCCTGAGTGTTGAGGAGCCAGTCGAAAGAACATCGTCAACGATGACCGCGGACGCGCCTCTTTCCACACAGCCCTCGACCAGGTTATCGGTGCCGAATTCGCTGAGGCTCTTGCGGACGATAAAGCCCTTAATCGGATGCTTGAAGGGCGGAAGATGCGATATAGCAACCATTGCTCCGATGATCGGATCGGCCCCCAAGGCGCCGCCTCCAGCGAGCGATACATCCATCTCCTGCATCCAGTTGACGAAGGTGCCGGCAATCGCATAGAGCGAATCTGGCTCCAAGCACGCCCCCTTGATGTCGATATAGTTCTGACCGCGCGCCCCCGAAGACAGCACGAAGTCCTTATTGTGGATCTGAAGAGCTGCTATCTTTTGCCTCAGCTCCTCAATAGCCTTTTTGGTGATCGCTGGCATTTGTTGTCCTTTCTTGGGGTCGAACGAGTCTCAACACGAATAGCATAAGTATGCAGCTATCTCGAAAGCAATCAAGCAAAAATTATCGCGCCGGATGAGCGCCCTTCAGGGAATTTCAGGGACCGGCCCGAGGAGCGTTCGGCTCAGCTACTCAATGGCCTCTCACCTGACAAATACCGGTGATGTGCTTATATTCCCATCAATGGGGGTCTGAGTGCTGTCGAAGGCCCCGACCATCCAGAGATATTTGCCCCTCTCTATCCACGGGACTATCTCAACATCGAGAATGGGAAGGTCCCTGATCGTCTGCCCCGAGGGTACTGAGAAGCCCAACGGACACGACTCGCTCGAAAAACTTGGGAGAAAGAGCAAATTCCCCGATGGATCGAGCACGGCTACATAGGCTGTGCAATCAGTCAGATCACGGCTCGTCGAGATCGAGGCTGTAATACTGAGCCGA
>JAFGIT010000316.1 GCA_016929465.1 Candidatus Coatesiibacteriota bacterium
CGCCCTCCCGCCAATCGCGAGCGATTGGCGGGAGGGCGGAAGGTCTGTCTTGCGCTTCCCAGAATCCGTGGGTTTGGCCTTCAGCCTTCACCACACGGCTACTCAAATGATGCCCCGCTGGGGCATTGACTGAGCAAAGCAGATTAATTAGATGGATATTTGCTGAAGCCAATGCTGGCCTCAGATTACCTAAAATCTCGTGTCGCAGCCACCGCGTTTCCTTTCCTTGACAGATCGCGGCCGTCGGGTAAGACTTTTTATGGCTGAGCTGAGGTCGATATCGACCAGAGTGATCAGGACCAGGACGAAGAATGGAGCGAGCCGAACCCTTGAAGAGCACATCGATACAGATACTTAGCCTAGCGCTCATCCTTCTCATCCCCATCTCAGCAATCTCTGAGAAAATCTACGTCGATACTCACTGGCGAGGTGGTCCAGAAGGACCGTCAGTTACGCCGGCGGCGGTCAAGATGAGACTTGCCGGCCCGGATGAAATCAGCCCTGACTCCGCTTTCGACCTCTCCCTCGAAGTGATTCCTGAAAGCTCTGAGGGGGGCGCAATTTGGATCAAACCTGGAATGACTGCGCTTGTCATATTTGACGACGCGAAAGTCTCGATACCCTATCTGCCAGTCCAGGAAGCATTCTATGACGGCGAATTCCATGAGATGCCACTCACCGAATTCTGGAACGCTTCCGACGTGCATTCGCTCTTGAGAACTGATGAGCTTCTCTATCTCCAAGACTGTTTCGAGCGATTCACTGCGACAGGCTCATTCCTGTGGAGACGTTACACGCGCCCAAATAGCGAGAGCTACAAGAGATATGATGCTGTCCATTTCATTGAGAAATACGACTCGGTGACGCTCCCCTTCGCCGCGACGCCGTCAGGCTCAAACGTCCAGGCGCTGAGATATAAAATCCCCGTCTCGATCAGCGATCTGGACAGCCCAATCTACATCATCTTCACAGAATTCGGGCTCTCGAACGGCGAGTGCAACTGGTCCTTTCCCTTCATTGCCGTAGTATTCAATCCGGGAATCCCCATCTCGGGCCGTCCCGAAGCACCAACTTTGACCAAGCCAGAGACTAACCCACACAATCCTGACCGACCTGTTAGATTCGAGTGGACCCAGGTTGACGATGTGAGCAGATACACTTTCTGGTGCACCTCGGCCGGATATCAATACATGTATGAGCTGGGGCAGACGCCATTCTGGGTGATCGACCACCCCTACTGGGCGGATATTCCTAACGGCAGATATTTTTGGTGGGCGACCGCAGAGAATGACAACTCGCAGAGCGAGCAAAGCGATGTCTGGACTTTTACGAAAGAGGGCAGAGGCGACGAGAATTGCCCGATTCTGCTCGGGCCAGAGCATGGGGTCATCAATCCTGACCGGCCATTCGATCTGACCTGGTCCGAGATCCCGGGCTGCAATAGCTATGATCTCAGGTTCCGCTTGCCCGGAACGAATGACCATCAGTATATGACTATCAGCGGCAACTCGTTCACGGTGGACGAGTCGATGTGGGCGATGCTCCCGGAGGGTGCCGTGTTCTGGCAGGTGAAGCCTTCCGACGCCTCATTTGGCGCGACATACGCCGACGGTCGCTCTTTCATCAAGCATCCGGCGAGCCATTCCAACGAAATGGAGATGGTCCCGATACCGGGCGGGACGTTCGAGATGGGCTCGCCGGACGACGAGTGGGGGCATCAGTCACAAGAGGGGCCGGTTCATACCGTAACCGTCTCGTCATTCGAGATCTCCAGGACTTCGATTACGAGGAAGCAGTGGCTCGACGTTATGGGCTGGATCGACTATCCAGACAGGCGCTATCCCGAGCACCAGCCCATCCACTCGATCACCTGGTTCGACGCCGTCTCATTCTGCAATATGCTCTCACAGGCCCACGGCCTTGAGGAGTGCTACACGCTGTCAGATATCGAGTACGACTCTTATTCTGGGCTACATATCACCTGGGCGGAGGTGACCTGCGAATGGGAGGCAGATGGATACCGCCTTCCGACGAACGCGGAATGGGAATACGCATGCCGCGCGGGGACCACCACCCGCTTCTATATCGGCGATTCGGTCTTCGATATGGACAGGGCGGGCTGGTACCTCTGCAATTCTGGAATGGAAATGCACCCTGTCGGCGAATGTGAGCCGAACGCCTACGACCTCTATGATATGCTCGGCAACACTTGGGAATGGGTCTGGGACTGGATGAAATTCGGATATTACGCGGAGAGCCCGTCCGTCGATCCACATGGCCCCGAGACAGGGCTCTACAGCGACTACAACAAAGTGATGAGGGGCGGCGTCTTTCTCAGGAGAGCCAGAAACTGCCGCTCTGCGAGCAGATGGTGGAAACGTGCCTCATTGAGATACACCAACTCGTTCAGAGTAGTGAGGGCAACACGATGAGCACTGCCCAAGGCAGAATTATATATATAGAAAGGATGTAGCATAAATGCCAGGAAGATATGCTTTTCATACTCTTGTGTTAGTAATCCTGACAGCGTCCGCCCTATGCAGCTTTGTGTCGGCGGATACAGTCTATGTCGAGACAACATGGCGCGCCGCGCCGAATGTCGCGACAATGGATCCGAGAGAGGTGACGCTCAGGCTAACCGGTCCCGACACTGTCCAGGCGAACGTTCCCTTCGATCTCATCCTCGAGATAAATCCGGAAGGCTACGAATCCGAGCAGGTCGGGATTGAGCCGGATATGACGGCGACCTTGCTCTATGACGATGCGCTCACATCGGTATCATATCTCCCCATCCAGTATGCATTCTATCGAGGCGGTTTCAACGAGATGTCGCCGCTCGATTTCTGGGAGGCGGCCGACCACACTTCAAGGCTCAGAATAGATGAGATACTGGCCTTGAGGACCATGCTCGAAGATTTCAGCCAATCCGGATCCTTCATCTGGAATAGATATACTCACGATATCGAGGACGCTCACAAGCGCTACTATGTGATGAATTTCATCAACGATTACGACTTCTTTACACTCCCGACCAGGGAGCCGCCCGACGAACTCCTTCCCTCCGCGATGCGCTACAAGATCCCGCTGAAAATGGCCGACCGCAGCTCGCCGGTGCGAGTCGTCTTCAGCGAATTCAGCCTTTCGGGCTTTGGCTGCACCTGGACCTTCCCGAAATTGACACTCGTCTTCAATCCCGAGGAACCTATCGAGGGCCGGCTCGCAACTCCCGAACTGCAGTCTCCAGCAGATTCGTCGCTCAATCCAGACAGGCCAATTCGCTTCGCCTGGTCCGACGTGGAGGGCGTCGAGGAATATGGCATTTGGTGCAGCGTAGGCGACACTACAGTTACGATCTATACAGGCCAATCGCCCTTCTTGACGATCGCGCAGTGGTATTGGGAGAACATGCCCGACGCCACATATTTCTGGTGGGTAACCGCCAAGGGCGGAACCGGGCAGAGCGAACAGAGCGAAATCTGGACTTTTACCAAACGAAGCGAGAATGACGCGAATGTCCCAGAGCAGCTATCGCCCGAAGATGGGATCATCAATCCCGATACGCCTTTCACCCTCTCGTGGGCGGAATCGCCGGGAGTGCCCACATACACAATTCGGTTCACGATGCCTGGCAGTGATGACTTCATGTATTTCGACACCGACGGGACGGAGCTGGTCGTCGATCAGGCTCTCTGGGATGGCCTTCCCGAAGGCGCGCTGTTCTGGCAGGTAAAGCCGGCAACCGGATACGGCGCGGCCTCGTTCTGCGGACGGCGCTCCTTCATCAAGCGGCCAGTAGACTGCACGAACGACATCGACATGATAAGCATCCCGGCCGGCACTTTCCAGATGGGCTCCCCGGAGGATGAGTTTGGCCGAGACGCTCCGGAGGGACCCATGCACACCGTGAACATCTCCGCGTTCGAGATGTCTAGCACGCCGATAACGCGGAAGCAGTGGCGGGACACCATGGGCTGGCTCGAAGGAGGCGATGACCCCTGGGAGACCGACAACCATCCCGTTGACTCGGTCACCTGGTACGATGCGGCCGCGTTCTGCAACAAGCTCTCTGAAATAGAGGGACTGACGAAGTGCTACACGATGTCCGACGTCCGATACGATCAGCCCCAGCATCACATCGGATATGCCGAGGTAAGTTGCGACTGGTCTGCGAACGGTTACAGACTCGCCACCGAAGCGGAGTGGGAATACGCATGCCGGGCAGGCACAACCACGAGATACTACTCCGGAGATTCGGTCTTCGACCTCGACTGCGTCGGATGGTATATGTGCAACTCAGGGCTTCGGATGCAGCCCGTCGCCGCGAAAGAGCCGAACGCATTCGGCCTATATGATATGCACGGCCAGGATTGGGAGTGGTGCTGGGATTGGCTCTCTTACAACTATTATTCGGAAAGCCCGACGCAGGACCCACGGGGCCCCGATACGGGTGACTACGGCGAGTTCAAGAAAATCCACCGCGGCGGAGCACGCCAGCGCCGAGCCTGGAACTGCCGCTCAGCAAAGCGCTACTCGCACAGTCCCGCCACCAGGGGTAGCTACATCATCTTCAGGATCGCAAGGTCGGGAGGATAGAATCGGACACATCCGAGGGCCGCGCTGGATTCCCAAGCGGTCCATACAGTCCATAGGGTCCATACAGTCCATAGGGTCCATCAAGTCCATAGGGTCCATCAAGTCCATTATCGGCCCGACCACCAGTTGATGTCGCGCGGATCGATCGATTGATCATATTCCCGCCCACCCACCCCCGTCGGGTGGTGGTCCTGTCCTATCTTTCCTGTAAAAATAGGTGGCGCGAGGCCTTGGTTGAATTAGATTCAGCCTTTTCGCTATGCGACTAACAAAAGGAGACCTCGCGCATGAAGAATGTTGCACCAAGTGAATTGAAGAGACAAGCGTTGGCAGAGTTGTTGAGTGGAGGGAGTAGAGATAAGAGTGCAAGTTGTTTAGGGGAGTTCATTCGCTTGTCAGTAGAGAAGACGCTTCAGGAGTTTCTGGAGAGCGAACAGGAAGAGGAATTAGGTCGGGCACGCTATGAACGAGGTGGAGAATCCGGTGTCTATCGGAACGGCTATGAGTCGGGGCGTTTGAAGACAGCGGAGGGTGTGATGGAGGTTCAGAAGCCCCAGATACGAGGTCTTGATGCACCATATCGTTCAGGGATATGGAGCAAGTTGAGCAGTGTTAGCGGAGCGCTTTCTCGCATCGTTATCGAGATGTATGCGTTGGGGATGAGCACGCGAGATGTGGAACAGGCATTAGAGAAGGCATTGGGTGGTTTCGTTATTTCTAAGAGTTCAGTAAGCGAGATCACAGCGGAGTTGACGGCGGAATATGAGGCGTTCAAAGCCCGTGATTTAAGCGGGTTCGATGTTGTTTATCTATTCTTTGACGCTATCTATGAGCCACTTCGACGCTATGGGTGCAGGACAGGAGTTCTTTGCTGTTGGGGCTATCTCAGGGATGGTCGGAAAGTGTTGTTGGACCTTACGACGGCCAATACGGAGAGTTATGAGGCCTGCATGGATTTCGCTAGAGGTATGGTGAAGCGAGGTTTGAGAACGCCTCTAACGATCACAACGGACGGCGCCTTGGGGATGATTAAAGCGGTCAAGGCGATGTGGCCGAAGAGCAAACGGATACGTTGCTGGTTTCATAAGATGCAGAACCTTCAGGCCAAGGTCCCATC
>JAFGIT010000031.1 GCA_016929465.1 Candidatus Coatesiibacteriota bacterium
AGTCTTCTAATAGCAATAATGACCGATTATAAGCCCAACGGGGGATTCAAAAAAAGCCCAAATCTCAAACCTATCTGATTATTGGGGCCATGACGGGTTTGACCTCAGATTGTAGGTAATTTGAGGGCCACAATTTTCGATGGCTTCACATTCAATTGATCGCCGCCCTGATAAGGGCGAGACCGCGGGTAGCCCCATGCGGAAGCGTGGGGTACTGGAGGCGTCAATCAGCTCTTTAATTCTCCCTCCGCACGCCAATCGCCCCGCGATTGGCGTGCGGAGGAAGTTTTTCTACGGCGGTTCATGGTCCGTAGGCTTGGCCTTTGGCCGGCAACTACGGCTACCGGTGGGATGCCCCGTCGGGGCATTCAAAGGCATGAAAGCATATTTATTCGAGTTGACACCGTCACCTAATCGAGCTTGAGATAGCCCACCTACAATTTCGAGTCTTGCCCGACCATGACAATCACATCAGTGCTCCTGAATTGTGCGCCTTAGGAGTACAGGGGAATTAATCCCCTCTCCTTTAGCGTTCTGATATCGCCTCGTCGAACATTCAATCGACATGGAAGTCCCTTACTCAGTGTGCCCTCGATAGAGGGAGCGCAATGTCCTGGGATGCCGATTGCTTGCCGACATGACATCTGTCTTGTCATTGAATGCCCCCCAATATAAGGTACGCAATCTGATTGAAGGCTTGGGCCGATCAGGTTATTTGAATAGGGCAGTGCCCGGAATAGAAATAGGAAACAAATGGACGGATCCCGCCGGCTGCACATCTGCGTCTTGGTAGGCTTCATGCTGTTTTCAGTACTGATCTACCATAAGACCACCTCTTTCTATTTCAGCGGCGATACATTCGACTTTCTGGGACCTCTCAGCAAATCCAATCTGACAAAGGCCTTCTTGAAGCCAGAAGTCTCCTATACATACCGACCGGTCCCACGATTTTGTTGGCTGTTATTCTTCACCATCCTCGGCCGCGATCCATTCTGGTACCACGTGCTTAATATTGTGACCCATGCTTTCTGCGGGTTCTTGATTTACCTTCTAGCAAGAGAACTCAAGGATGATACACTCTGGGCTGTCCTGGCCGGGGCAATCTTCATCTCGATGCCGGTGCACTACGACGCTGTGAGCACGATTTATCATTGGGTTGAGCCGGCGAGCACATGTCTTATGATTATATCGATGCTTCTCTACATGAAGGCTACCCAGGGAGAAAAGCGTCATCTTCCCTGGTTGTCGGGGCTCGTCTTTTTCGTCGCCTTGATGACGAAGCAAAGCGCGGCGTCTCTCTTGTTGGTCATCGCAGCCTGGGACTTGATAATGGCTAGGCGGAACCGTCATCTATGGCCTTTGGTCAAGGAGCAAGTCAAGTTCTATATACCTCTAATCCTTGCCATAGCGTTAGCCGCGGCGCTGAATCTAATCGCCAAGCCTGGCGATAAGGACGCCGGCATGGTGCTTTCCATCTCGTTGAGCTACAGGATGCCGCTCTTCCTTCTCTCCGCTCTGACGAAGGCGGCGAAGCCCTGGTTCTTGCCGGGACTCGCTGTATTGCTCTGTGCCCCGTTATTGATGGGCCGGAGATTGGCCAGATTTTCGCTCCTTGTGGCACTACTGCTCCCATTTCCATTCTATGCACTCACATCAGACCGACACGCCTACCTGCCGGCAGTCGGGATCGCGTTAGCAGTCGCCGCGTTCCTCAGGTTCGGGAATGAGAAGAGCGTCTGGGAAGCCGACGCCGCCGGATGCTGTCCCCCTGTTAGGAAGGCGTGTGAGAGGCCGACGGGCTTGCCCCGAATGATTGTCGATATAGCGCTCCTTTGCGCCATATTCTGCTTCTTCCTGATACCGTACAAAGCTCCTGAGCCATCGCTCTTCGAGGGAAACCAGACACACGGCTGGCACTCGCAGCTCGACCCGACGTATTGGCAATCCATGGGGGCTTTACTTCGGAAATTCGTCGCCAGTCCATCGCTTTCGTTCGGTGCCGTTCCTCGAAGAGTGACTGCGCTAATGCTGATGAGTCTTGGAAACCTGCTCTCGATAGCAGTTCTGGCGTTGCTGAAGCTCTTAAGGTGGCGAGGACCGTTGAATTCGACGGCCTGGGCAATCGTAAGAGGGGGATTGGCTGTGGTTCTTCTGGTTGGATTCTCTGCATCAACGTATTCCGCCAGCCTTAGAGATGGCAGGCCCGATGCATGGAGAGAGGATGCAGCGCTGATCGCCATGAAGGCAAAATACCCGGACCTCCCCGACAACTCGACAGTCTATATATCCGACGACTCGGTCTTCCCATTGCTGGATCGCATTCGATTCTACTATGACCTGAAGGAGATAAAGAAGCGGAGATACTCGGAGTTCTTCAGTGATGCAGCGAGGGGCGATGGTCCACCTTACCCAGACAGGACCCGCTGCTTCGCCTATGAGGATGGGGAGTTCGTCCGAAAAGAGAGCGACGAGCTGCTCCTGGCGAGGAAGCTCAGGGAGGATTGGCGACCGGATTACGCACATACCGACATCGATCTCGGCGGATACAGGACACTACCTGGCCCTGTCTTCCCGGTGGTCGAAAAAGGGTGGGTGCTGAGAGAGCTGAAATCGGACGAGCTCCGGACCGAGGGCTTCACTGCAAAGGAGCTAAATGGGAGAATCGCCCTCTGCTTTGAGGGGCTTATCTTCCCCACAATCTCCGTGAACGAGTTGGAGCTTCTCTTCGGTGCCGAGTTAGAGGACCGAGCAATTCATCCAGTGAGCGTTATTTGGCAACTGGACGGAGAGCGATGGTTCCGCAAACGTTTCGAATTTCCCTGTGACGGGGCCGTGAGAAAGCTCAATTTCAAGCTCAGTGACTCTCGGGATTGGTTCATGGCGAATAAGGTCACCGGCTTCTGCCTTGTCTTCGAGCAGGAGCCGATTGAGATTCAGGTTGACGAAGTTCACCTCTCATTCGGCCTCAGGATGGGATTGCCGCTAATGCGCTTCCCGGGGGCGGAGGAGCAATTCGACCTGGCGATCGAAGATATATTCAAGATCGAATGATCCCGGATCGAGCAAGAGCGGCGGGCCCTGGTGCAGGCGGCCGGTTGTTTCATACATATAGGTGGCAATTGATTCGGTGTAATGGCCAATGAATGAGATGCGGGATACGCAAGTAGCGATTTTCAGAGAGCCGGGTATCGCATACCCAACCTCGCCGCCTTTCAATCCCCCGGAGGACTATCCGGAGTATCCCTTCAAGGGCGAAGGAGATATTGACCGGACGAACAGGGTCTATGAAGCCGTCAGGAAGA
>JAFGIT010000317.1 GCA_016929465.1 Candidatus Coatesiibacteriota bacterium
GTGTATCATTTAGGATATCTCATCATTGTGGGTCAATGCTGGTCTGCCCGATGAAACGAGCAGGTGTAGGACGGGCTTTCCAGCCTGTCCAAAGCAAGCCCGATGGTGGGCATAACTATACAACAATCCCCACACGTCTGACCTAGTAGATATTGAGGAGTGGGGGCAAGGAGTCTGTTTCATTGAGCCAAAATCCACGGATTTGGCAAATTCTCTATTGGGCAGGCTGGAAAGCCCGCCCTACGCCTCACGGACATGTTAAGCTGCATGATGGTATATCGATGGCCAGCAATCAAATTTCCATTCCACAAGAATGCGCCGCACATCGGTTTAGGAGTCTCCTTGTGTCTGCCCGACTACGCATGAATAGGCGGGGATGTGCCCCACCAATACGTCGCGCCTTGTCATATCTAAGGTGCTAGTCTCACGACGCGGAAGCCGATCGATGCCGACATGGTGCCGGGCGAATTGTGTCCACGATACGCCGACCTACACGAATCGGCTTCATCGTCATAGCAGCCACCTCGGACGATGCGGTGTTCTCCCGTCTCGGGACCAGCCGGATCAGTGTCTGGATTTGGACTTTCATCATAGTAGTTCTGGTCATACCAATCCCAGCACCATTCAGCGACATTGCCATGTATGTCGTAGAGGTCCCATTGATTGGCCTCCTTCTGGGAGACGCTGTATGTCTTGCCCTCGGAATTGCCCTCGTACCAGGCGGCGCGAGCAAGTGATGGCTCTGTGTCGCCTATACTGAAGCGGGTCCTGGTCCCAGCGCGACATGCGTATTCCCACTCTGCCTCGGTCGGCAAGCGATATCCATTTGCCGTGAATGAGCAGGTTGTCAGGTCGCCGTCGAGCTCGTAGCAGGCGGTAAGCCCTTCCGATTCCGAGCGGAGGTTGCAGTATTCGAGGCATTGATACCAGGAGACGTTCTCGACTGGCCTGGTCGCCTTGACGAATTCCGATGGATTCGTGCCCATGATCGCAATCCACTGAGCCTGCGTCACCTCAGTGCACTGGAAGATGAGCGTTCGCCCGACGGCAACCGTTCTCTGAGGGCCTTCGTTCTCATGGCGGCCCTGCTCCGAGAGAAGGCTGCCCATCACGAACTCGCCGGATGGAATGTATGCGAAGCCAGCCGGCGGATTGGAGTATATGAAGTCGGCGAAATCGTATGCGATGAACTCGCCATATTGAGGGTCCTGAAGCGCGATGCCGAACCTGTATAGGCCTGGTTCGCTCACCGGTGGGATGCTCGATGGGAACCTGATCTGCAGAATGTCAGCTGGTCCAAACGTCCAGTTGCCGGGGATGAACTGCCCAGGCATCATCGGCGCCATGCCATCGAACCAGGCATTGCCCATATAGCACCACCATGACGATGAGGTAAACACGCCGAGATATACGCTCGTCAACATGTCGTCACCGTCGTTGATAGCGGTCACCTGGAGGGTCGCCTCGTCTCCGCTGTGAAAGACGGTCTCGTCGGTCTTGAGGTGTAGCGTAATCTGGCCCTTGCCCTGCCCTGCTGTATCGGGAGAGAGCACGAAGCCCTGGCCGAAGTTGTAGATGCCGTTGTCGCACTCGACGCGGATGAAGAAATTCTCCTCCCGGCCCTGGACGACAAAATCCAGCATCTCACCAAATTGGCCGTAATCGAGCGTCTCCTGGCGGAAATTGTATAGATGGAACACCCCGTTCCCGTGGTTGTCTATCCGCCAATCGGTGCCAGGACAAATGCCGCCCGAGTCAAGGAGCGCAAGCCGCTTGACGGGTCCAGAAACGATAAACTTGAACTCCTTCACATCTCGCGGGACATATTCCGCACGCAGCCTGACACGGCTCTCGTTGAGGCTCGCATCGTAGGCTATCTGGCCCGGGTCGTCGATCAGCCGCAGGTAGCCAGTCCAGATGTCGCCATCGAGGGACTCGGCTTCGAAGCTCGAATTGAAACCAGCCTCCAGATGCTCATATTCGCAGACTGCCCGGACGTCGTGTTGTCCCTGGCTCCTCAGTGTCACGTACGTGACGGTCCAGAAACCGCCCAGGTTGTGGGACAGGCTGGCCAGCCCATCTTCCAGTTCCGAGGCCTCGTTCGCCGAGAAGAATTCGCCGCCGGTATCCTCCGCGAGCTGCTTCAACGGGCCTTCCTGGATCGATTCCCCGAAGCCGAAGGGGAACATTCTGACACCTTTGGCTTTTGCAGTCTCGACCAATTCGCCAACCTTGGCCGTGCTGCTGGTATCCCTTCCATCCGTAAAGAAGATGATGCATCTCGCCTCCGCGGGGAGCGAATCGTCCTCGAACATGATGAGCGCCTCGGCGAGCGTGTCCCATATCTGAGATGCTCCCGAATACGGCGGCTGATAATCTTCGACGAGACCAGCTAGTTCGCTCTTCCCGGCGGGGCTGAGATAGGTCCAGGGCTCCGCAAGGATGGTCCTGCCGCCCTCGAAGCCGCCCGGCCGGTCGTAATAAGCCAGGATTGCCATCTGGTGTGCCGCTGTATATCCAGCGGCGTTGATCAGATGACCGACTACGGCAGACCTCATCTCATCGATCGCGTCCGCTGCCACCATGCTGCCGGTGAAATCGAGCACGGTGACAATCCTAAGCGGAAGCCGCTCCCCGGGTGAAATGAAGTAATTCGTCTCGTAGGGGTCGATCTCCTCCCCATCCTCGTAGATGGTCCAGCTTACGATGTCAGTATCGAGCCAGTCGTTGACCGTCCAGCCCTCAGAAGAGACTGCACGGAAGCCGTATCGGACCACATAAGGCGCGCGGTGGTGCGGCTCCACGTCTTTTAGATCGAACGATATGCCCCAGCACAAACTCGCCATGCACACGAATAGCGAGATGCATATTAGGAGTGAACGAATATTCCCTTTCATCGCGTATCCCCTTATTGCTAGTAATCCAAGAAGCTAAGCAGCATTGTGAGAATAGTGGATATATACGGTAAGGGCAAGCCCTAACCACAACTTATTGTATAATTTCACCGTGCAACCGCCGGACTTCCAACGCCGATGCCAATCAGAGGCTAGTAACCTAGAGCACAAGAAACTCCTCGGGAATGGGCGTGATGTTCTCGCAGGCGTCCTCGCCGACGATATACGTGTTCTCGAGGCCTGCTCCGCCAATTCCGGGCAAGAAGAACTTGGGCTCGACCGCAAGCACGTTCGACGCGGCCAGTTCATGGTCGAAGCGCGGCGCGAGGACGGGCATCTCATCGACCTCGAGTCCTATGCCGTGGCCGATGAACTTCACCTGGTTTCCGGGAACGCCCATGAAGGAATCGGCGTAGCGAGAAGACTCCGCGATCGCGAGCGCCTCATCATAGACCTTCGACGCAACAGTGCCCTGCTTCAGCATCGATTCGACCTTGCGGACTATCTGGATTGCCACACCGTATGCTTCCTTCAGGGATTGATCAGGCTCGCCGATCGAGAATACCCGGGTCACATCGACATGATAGCCCTCGCAACCGAAGACGAAGTCGATCATTATAGGCTCGTGCGGCTCGATCTTCTTCGTCCCTGCTCCTATGGGAAGGGCGGGGCAGACACCGGGCGATCCGACTGGCCCGTCGAAGAAAGTCGTCAGGCAGGCGTTCGTGCCCGAGACGACGTGGTCCGTGAAGGAGTTCGCTATCCAGCGCCTTATCCTGAACGCCCCCTGGTGGCCTGCGAGACGTGCAGCCTTCATCATGTCGGATGCGAGCTCCAGCTCCTGCATCCCTGGCCTTATCATCTCGGGAACCTTGGCGAAGACGTCGCATGCAATCTTGCCAGCCCTTCTCAGCATCTCCTTCTCATATTCCGTCTTACGAGAGCGGCAGTCGAGGATGAGCGGCGAAATGTCGGAGTATTGCAGGTCCTTCCCAGCCTTGATGAATGTCTTCTCGATACGGTTCATGACCGCGACCGGCAGCACATCCATCTCGATGCCCACCTTTGAGCCAATGTCGATACTCGCTTCTTTGATGAGATTGGGAAGCGCGGAAAACCTCTCGAAGGGGAATATGCGGCCGTAGGTGACGTCCGATTTCGCTCTATCGATGCACCTGCGGACGAATAGAGCCGGTTCTCCTTCCGCGGGGACGCAGAGGACGCCGTCCTGGACCGTGCCCGAGAGGTAGAACATGTCGGCGCCCTGCAGGATAAATGCTGCATCGATTCCATGCTCCTTCATCGCCTCCTGAAGGCGATTGACGTGTGTTTGGACTTCTTCTTTTGGCACCTTATGCATAATCAATCTCCTCATATTTCAAATTGAATCTGTATCCACTTGAATTCGAGACAATCTGGATCCTGCTCTCAGCTCTACTCAATGCGCGCGGTATTCGCTGAAACTGACTGAAATCCCGACGAAAAAGCCTACGACCAAGTAGAGCGAAATCCCCATCAGACCGACTTCGGTTATGTCAATGATGGGCGCCAGGAGGTAATCGGTCAATAGCACGACGGCCAATGCGAGCGATGTAATCAGCCCTGCGCCAATCACCATAACTGAAATCGGCTTCGGTTTCATGTTTCTCCCGGCAGAATCTGTCCCGAGCATCCTGGCCATACACACAATTGGCACCTGCACGACGGCTACTATGGCCGAGACCAAAAGGAAGAGCTTGCCTATTGGCGAGTCCTGGCCTGCAGCATACAGCAGCAGTTTAAGCACCGAACAGAAGCAGATGGACATGAGCAAGGCGATTGGGATTGAGAATATAAGTCGTGCCGAGAGTGTGATTGCCGTCGAAGCGGAGAATGCCGCAATCCCGCCTATCATGGCACATGCGGTCGTAAATACGATGACTCTAATCGGCGAATCGAAGAAATTGCGGGGCGAGAACACGGAGGCCAGGATTACCGACATGAATCCCCCTAACAGGCCTCCGACCTGCCCGAATGCCCCGACGGATATGGAGCGCTTCAGGTCATCTCTGGTCATGGTTCTTACTTCGATGCCCAAAGGAAGGGACTATTTCTTCGAGATCAGCATCCAACCGTTCTCGAGGAAGATCCTGCCCTCGCGAATTGGCTGCTTGAAGAACCACTTCACTCGCTTCGCCCAGTATTTCGGACGGAAGTAGAAACGGTTGTAGCATCGCTTGAAGAGCCGCTCGAGTTCGTCCTCGCTCAGGACATCGTGCTTCATCAGGGCAAAGCCCTGGTGCAAATATTCGTCCCATACGGTGTGCAGGATGCGGCCGTCGGCGACCGCTTCGTCGTAGATTGCGCTCCCCGGAAATGGCTTCAGGATAGCGAAAGTCGCGACATCAGGAGATATCTTGCAGGCGAATTCTATCGTCGCCTCTATGTCATCGGCAGTCTCGCCCGGGATGCCTATCATGAAGCTCGCGTTGCTCTCGATCCCGGCTTTCTGACATAGCTCCATCGCCTTCTCAGACTGCTCGAGCGTGATCCCCTTCTTGATCCGGTTGAGCGACTTCTCGGTCCCGCATTCGGGCCCCCACTTGAGCTGGAAGCAGCCCGCCTTCTTCATGTGCTTCAGCATCGGAAGGTCGGCGGCATCGACCCGCGCCATCGTGCTCCAGGTCAGGTCCATCTCGCGCTTGAGGAGTTCCTCGCAGAATGTGTGTATCCACTTCTTGTCGCTCGTAATGGTGTCATCGATCATCTTGAAGTTTCTTATGCCGAGGGTCTTCTTGCAGTGCTCCAGCTCTGCGATTGCCCTTTCTGGAGACATCACACGGAGCGAACGGCGCCCATAAACTCCTTTGGAGCAATTCGTGCAGTTGAAGGGGCAGCCTCGACTCGCTGCGATGCACGTCGTCGGCAGCCTGTAGTAGTTCGACGAAGAGCCAGCGTATCTTCTGTGCTCCAGCTTCTCTCTCGCCGCGAATGGCAGCTCGTCGAGGTCCTCGATCTGCGGCCTTCTCGGATTGACGACCGGCTCGCAATCGACCCTGAACGCGAGGCCTGGCTCCCTATCCGGACGAGTCCCCTCGAACTTGTGCATGATTAGATTATAGAGCGTGATCTCGCCCTCGCCGATGACGACGTAATCGAACATCGGGAAGCGATAGAGAGTGTCCTCGGGAAGAGCCGAGGCGTGTATCCCACCGACGACCGTCACGATCGACGCATCGATATCCTTCACCTGCGTCGCGGCCTTGTGAGCATTATATATATGCGGAGTGAGTGCGGTGAAGCCAACTACCCTCGGCCGCAGCTTCGCAACCAGCTTTCGAAGCAGCCGATACGGCTCGCGGTGCAGGTCGAGGTCGATTATCTCGGTCCGAATTCCCTGCTCCTCCAAAAACGCCGCAAGCGTCGCGACCGAAAGCGGGACCTCGTTGCCATAAGGCAGGTCGAGCTGACGCGCACGCGGCATCGGCGGATAGACAAGCAGCACGTCAATCGGGCCGTCACAATCCTGAATCGCCAAACCAAATGCTCCTCAATTAGGTTAAGACCAGTCCAGACTATCGGGATGTTGAATATAAGCCGGGCGAATTACTACATCAAGTTTCAAGATGCGCCGAGGTGTGATTGAGATTACCGGTAGTACGGTCCCGGTGACGATTTCACCGAGCTCCCTCTGAATTGATCTGTTTTAATCATTTAATGCCGTTTCGGGGCATCATGTGAATAGCCGCATGGTGCAGGCCCAAGGCCAAACCTGCGGATTCGTAAGACACGAAAAACAAAACTTCCCTCCCCGCCAATCGTGGGCGCTTAGCGAAGCCCACTCTCAGACGCCGAGGACCTCTGCTATCTCGCCGTAGTGCTCCTCGGTCTCGGCCTTGATCGCCGCGATGTCGTCCTCGGCGATATTTCGCTCCTTCAGGAAAGGCATCTCGGCGAGCTCATTGGCGCTCATCGGTGCTCCCCACGCGCAGGCCAACGGGAAGAACCGGTCCGCCGAGTAGAGTATGTGGGCAAGGAGGTTGCTCTTTTCCGCGAGTTCGGGATTGTGATGGTGCCTGACAGCGTCCGTGAGCGTCTCTGGGAAGTTCCAGTGCTTGAAGATGCGCCCAGATATCTCGCCGTGGTCGATCCCTATGACTTCCATCTCGACTTCGTTTATATCGAGCTTGAGGGGCTCGCCCCAGTCCATGAATTGCGAGATGTATCCGGGCACCGCGTCGAGGATCGCGAGCTGGCCAATGTCGTGCAAGAGACCGGCCACAA
>JAFGIT010000318.1 GCA_016929465.1 Candidatus Coatesiibacteriota bacterium
ATCCTTCAGCAGCCTCAAGACCCGATCTGCCAGGACTTCAGGCTGACGCGTGGGCACGATGAAGCCCGAATCGCCGTCCACAATCGCCTCCGCGTTGCCGCCAACATCGGTCGCTACCGTCGGCACGCCCGCGGCCATCGACTCGAGCAAGGCGTTCGAGAAGCCTTCCTTATCGGAGCACATGACGACGACGTCCGTGAGTGCGAGCAGATCTGGAATATCACTTCGGTGCCCGGCGAACACCACCCGGCCGGCAATGCCGAGCTCGGCTGCCGTGTTCTCCAATTCATCCCGCAGCTTGCCCTTGCCGAAGATCATGAACCTGGCGTTCGGGATGGTCTTGAGCACGATCGCCGCCATTTCGAGGAAGTCGATGTGGCGTTTCTGCTCGACGAGCCTCGCGAAAACGGATATGACCCGGTCACCATCCTCGATGCCAAGCTCCGCCGCGAGTTCTCGGTTGCAGGGAACGTCCTGGAATGGCTTGAGATCGACACCGTTGTGGATCGTTATAACCTTCTCAGTGGGGATTCGTGTCTTTTCGAGGTAATTCTGCCTGACACCCTCCGAGACCGCGATGATCCGGTCCTTGTATCGCGCGAGCATCCTGTCAACGAATAGCTGATGCAAATTGTCCCACTCGTTCACGTTATGGACATTCGAGATGACGCCCTTGACCCGCGCTAACCTCGCCGCGACGGTCCCCGAAGTGTTGCACCTATACATGTGGGTGTGGACTATATCGATGCGGTTGTCCTTCAGCCAACGGGCGAGCTGCTTGAGGGATAGGGGAGACCACCTCGACCGGAACGGGATGACATCGACCCGGATCCCCGCCTGCTCGAACAGTTCCGCCATCTGCCCGGCCTCACGAATGCACATCACAGAGACTTCCCAGCCCAAATCCTTGAGTCTCGGCAGGATCGTAAGAAGGCGCCGCTCAACGCCGCCGTATGGCAGGTCGGAGACGATTCTGACCACTCTTCCCTTGATATCAGCCATCGGCGGAATCTGACCTCGCAGACATCATCGACCTATAGACCTCGAGAGTGTCCCTCGCGAGCCTCTCCTCGGTGAAACGCTCGATGACCTTCTCCCTGCCGGCCTCTCCCATGCGGGCCCTGAGCTCGGGATCTCTCAGAAGCCGGCCAATCGCAGTAGCAAGCGCGGCGGCATCTGCCGGAGGCACAATCAGTCCATCGACCCCGTCGTCGATGATCTCCGCCGCTCCACCTATCAGCGTCGCGACTATTGGGACCCTCATCGCCATCGACTCCTTGATAGTCGCGGAAGAAGCATCGCAGTCGATCGATGGGAGCACGGAGACATCGGCGGTAGCAAGCACCCTCGGAACATCTTCATGGAAGCCGATGAACCGAATGTTGTCGGATAGATTGAGCGCCTTGGTCTGAGCCTTGAGGCTTTCTTCCTGGTTGCCCTCTCCGGCGATCAGAAGGACCAGGCCAGGGAACTCCATTATAAGGGAACTCATGGCTTCAATAAGGAATTTGTGGCCTTTCTCGCGAGCGAGCCTCGCCGCAACCACTACGACCGGCACATCCTGCTGGATGCCGAAAGCAGCCCTGGCCTCCTCTCGACCAATTAGGTCTGGATTGAAGCGCTCTACCTTGATGCTGCTGTGAATCGTGGTGACATTCTCGGGATGGATGATGCCGCTCTCGATGAATTTCGAGTATTGCTGAATCACGCTGTCGCTGACGATGATCAGCCGGTCTATGAGCCTTCTATAGAGCAATTTGTTGTGCAGCGTGAACTGGACAGGAAAAGTGTTGTGTCTCGTGCGAACGACAGCGGGCCTGGCAGTCTTCGGGCAGAGTGCATCCGCAACGGTGCCCGACCAGGTGTCCTGCGCCCCGTGCGTGTGCAGGATGTCGATCCCATTGGCAAGCATGAACCGTTTAAGGGCGCGGACGTCATGGACGAAGTGGAGCGGCCGAAGACCCTTCGAGAAATGCACATCCCCGAAGATTCTCAAGCCCACTGCGTCACACTTCTTCAAGAGGACGCTCCCCTTGGGCGCCGCAACAATTGCTTCGACGCCCAAGTCACGGAGGCCTTTACAGAGTGCAAATACTCGGGCCGCTTGACCGCCCCAGCCGAGGTGGAAATTCGTATGAAGCACTCGCATAGTCGCGCTCACCGCCTTTCAACCAGGCTGCGGGGCATTGACAAAAAGCCCAGCGATAGAATCAGTCAGTCTCAGAAGCCTATGACCGATCTCGAAGGAGATCAGAACTGGGTCTTGCCAGAGAAATTGAATCCCCTGATAAGCGCGCCAGGGACCCTGACACCGAACCACCCGCCCACGAACATCGACTGTTGCGTCAGCCCATCGAGATGGCTGAAGGCATCTATCATGCTCATCGTGAATCGCAGGTTCTTGACTGCCTTCGTCATCTTGCCGTCCTCGATGAGGAAAGTGCCATCGCGAGTCATTCCCGTGAACACTGCTCGCTTGATATCCAGAAACGGATTGATGTAGTGAAATCTCGTCACGTAGAGGCCCTTTTTGATCTTCGAGGTCAGGCTATCGAGCGTCTCAGAGCCCGGTTTCATGAACACGTTGATCGGTATCGGTCCCCAGGTGCTGCCCGGTGGAAGAGCGTGCCCCGTCAAGGGCTTGCCCGCCTTCCTTGCCGTCGCCGTGTCATAGACTACATTCTTCGCAACGCCATTCTCGATCAATACGACCTTCTGTTTGGGGTAGCCCTCGAAGTCGAACGGCATGGGCATCCCGGATACGTCCAGCCCGTCATCCCACACGGTGAGGCTGTCGCTGAACACCTTCTGACCCATCTTCTCGCTCATGAAGCTACGGCCTTCCTGCATCGCCAGTGCGCCAAACTCGAGAGCGCAAGTGATCGAGATCAGGTCCGCAACTGCATACGGGTGAAGGACCACGTCGTATTTACCAGGCTCAACCTCGATCTGGTTCACGTTGCGGCGGCAGAGGTCCGTCGCCTCCTCGGCGATTGCCTGGATATTGATATCCGACACGTGGTTCGAACTGGCTGCTGCATAGCCGCACTGCTCGCCCTTCATCACGACCGTCGTGATCTCGGCGGATGTGGTCGGATGATACGCCGCGATGCCTTTTGAATTAGCGATCGCGATCTCATTCGACTCCGTCTTGAAGGAGCCCGAAGCGATTATGGAGTCCTTGTCGCAGACCTTGACGAGTGTCCTGACGGCCTCAGCCCGTTGAGAAGGTGAATAGGCTGCCGTCGCTTGGCAAAATGAGTCGATCTCCTTTACAGGAGAAGGATCAGGCATGCCGAGGTAATTCGGGTTCTCCTCCTGAAAGTCAGCGATCGTGGAGGCCTTTTTCACTAATTTCTTTAGACTCTCCTCGTCGTTGATTCTGTCGGTAGATGCGACGCCGATCCGCTTTCCCTTGACTATCCGAATGTTTATATCGGACGCCGTTTGAGAAACATTCTGGTGGATCGTCGAATTTGCAAAGCGAGTCAGGGAGCTTTGCTTAGTGCTTAGCATCGCATCGGTCTCGTCCCCGTCCGACATGGCGATGACTTTCTGTAAAATCTCGAGAGCTCTCTCCTTCCCGATCATTTGCTAACACCTACCTTTACGTTTCTAAACCTGGAGGGTGCAGTGCCATGAGCGACGTGCGCTGTCTGAGATGGCTCTCCCTTCCCGCAGTTGGGGGTTCCCCAGACGATCCAGTGGTTCTTATTGCATATTGCATCGCATGAATTCCAGAACTCAGGCGTGATCCCTGTGTATGCTGGATTCTTGACTATATCGCCCAGCTTCCCGTTCTTGATCTCCCAACCGATCTCGCATCCAAAGTGGAAATTGAGACGCTTGTCATCGATGCTCCAGCTCTTATTGGTTTCGACGTAGATACCCTCGTCCGTATCCTTGATCATATCGTCGAACTCCCAGTCACCCGGCTCGAGGTTCACATTGATCATTCGAATTAGCGGGATATTCCACCAGCCGTCAGCCCGTGAGGTGCCGTTGCTCTTCTGGCAGAGTTTTATGGCCGTCTCTCTCGATGTTAAGTAACCCACGAAGAGACCTTCCTTGATGATCGGCGTCCGCTGGGCTTTCACGCCCTCGTCATCGTAGCCGAACGTTCCGAGCCCGCCTGGCGTGGTCGCGTCGGCGTTTATGTTCACGATCTTCGAACCGTACTGGAGCTTGTTAAGCTTATCGGGAGTCATGAAGCTCGTGCCAGCGTAGCTCGCCTCCATCCCGAAGACCCGGTCCAGCTCAATCGGGTGCCCGCAAGATTCGTGAACCTGAAGCGCCAGCTGGGAACCACCGATGATCAGCGTCGTGGTCTTCGATGGGCATTCCTTTGCAGTCAGAAGAGCCACAGCCTCCTCCGCGACGCGCGGCGCGTGGCCGACTAAATCGAGGTCCTCAACATATTCGTACCCGGCCGTACCGTAGTTGCCACGGAAGCTATTGGGGAAGGACCGCACCTGCATCTGGTCTCCATCTATCGCAGTTGCGGCGATACCGCCGCCCGACTCGTAGATTACCTGGTCGATGTCGGCGCCGTCACTGCTGATGAAGGTCTTTTCGGTCCTGAAAAAACGCATATTCGTCTCGGCGATCTTTACGCCCTTATTCGCGCGAAGGATCTTGTCCGCCTCGATGAGTATGGCCAGCTTCCCTTTCAATGGCACGGCAAAGGGATCCTTTTTAATCGGTGTCACATACTTGTCCTGGTAGATCTCAGTCTCTGCCAGCACTACATCATCCTTTTTAAGGGTCGAACTCGCCTTGGCGATCTGCACCGCAAGATCAGCGATGCGCCTCATCTCACCCTCGTTCACTAGCGAACTACTGGCAAAGCCCCACGAACCATTCGCTATGACCCGAATACCGAAGCCCATGGTCTCCCGGGATGTTATTGCCTCAACAGTCCCATTTTTGACCTGAATGTTTTCGGTAACGAGGTTAAGCAACCTGATGTCTGCGTAGGACGCGCCGAGCTTAGTCGCGTGTTCTATCGCGCCTCGCAACCAGTCCTTCAATTGAGATACCTCCTTACGGCACTTTTTACGTTTCCACTGTCATTATTAGGCAATTCATACTACTCACGGCCCGGTAACCTGTCAATCAGATTACATATCGACTGCCGGCTATGTCACCCGAACTGATTCCTGGGCAGTGCGCTTTGGAGCGACGACAAGCCAAAAAAAATGGGGAGGGGTGATGCGGCCCACTCCCCAAGAATCCGCTTACCGCAAGCAAGCATGCAAGCGCAATTGAATGTTTGCTGATTTTGCTCTGAGTCTTCTATTGCCTGGTCATAATCGATCCGCATTTTGGGCATTTCACTTGCGTGCAAGGTGTTCCCAATTGGTGGGGAACCGTCTCGCCGCACTGAGGGCAAACGCAGTTGCCGCCGGGGCCGCCGCCGATTCCGCCGCCACGGCCTCTGCCGCCGCCCATCCCGCGGCCTCCGCCTCCTCCGCGGCCAGCGCCCATGCCACCACCGCCCATTCCACGACCTGTGCCCGGACCCTGTCCGGAAGGACCTGTTCCATCTCCTCTAGGCATAATTCATTCCTTTCTCTGTTTTCGCAATGAAGCCAATTCCTAAGAAGGGGCCAACACGATAGTGATTAGCTCTCCCAAGATGGCTATTTCCCCTCGCCTTTCTCCAGCTCATTCATACGGCTTCGAATATCTTTCAAGCTGTTCTCGAGATACTCTGCCTGGTTCTTGAGCGCCGTCATCTCCTGCTCGGGAGATGGTGCCGCAAAGCCCTGCTGTGGCACGTAGCCGTAGCCCTGCGCACCCCATGCAGGCATTCCCATGCCCGCACGCTGCCAGCCCGGCATACCTGTTGCGAAGTACTGGTTTCGCCAGCCGCGTCCCCTTCCGAAGCCGCCACGTGCGCCCATGCCGCGGCCTCCGTATGGATTCATGTAGCCGGGGCTATTGAATCCAGCGCAAAAACCTGCCGCTCGTCCTGTCATTGGGCCCATTCCGGCTGGCCCTGTTCCGTCTCCTCTAGGCATATCAAAACTCCTTATTAATTAGTTTCATATCTCAAACTCTTTACGTCTGGCTGTCTATAATTCTGAAAAGCGCCGCTTTTCTCTTTTATGTCCCTCATGTAAATGCACCAGGGCTGCAACTCGAAGAGCTGCTCCCGCTCGAGCCGAACATCGACATCAGCCGTTTCGGCGCCTTCGCATCGCATTTGGGGCAGGAGACACCCTCATTCCCCTCATTGATGCCCTGCAGAACTTCGAACCGTACCTTGCATTCCTGGCATTCGTATTCGTAAATCGGCATTCGGCCACACCTCCTTTCAAAGCATCAACAGGTTTAAAATCTCTCCTCCAGCGTCCTGTGGATGATCACACCAATCCCACAGGCGCATTCGAGTTATTGGGCGGTTCGTGAACCGCCCCTACGCTCCAACCGCCAACCGCCAACTGCCAACGCACTTCTCTATCTACCAGTGTCCTTTGACGTCTGAGTTATCCGCAGGTTTCAGCTCGCCGCTCTTGAACTTGCCTATTACATCGGAGACCGAGCCGCTCGCCCCGGTCACTACCTTGATGCCCGCTGCATC
>JAFGIT010000003.1 GCA_016929465.1 Candidatus Coatesiibacteriota bacterium
ATGCAGCTCCACGTTTCTTCTCCGCCGAAAATTGCTGGCAAAATGAAGGGCACCCTCCAGCATCGGCGACGCCGAACGGAATAGGTGCGATATCTCCATCCAGCACGGGTGCATGCAACCGGGGCAGCTCCTTCTCAGTTTCGCCCATCGCTCCTGGAACTTCGGCGATTCGAAGCGCGAGATGAAGCCCGGAGAAAGGATCGAATCATTCGGCTCGAACTCGTGGCATATTGAATATCCGCCGGCGGGATCGACCGTGAAATAGAGGCTCCCCGCGTCGCAGATTCGCGAATGGTAGCCATTTCTTAAGACAAACTCCCGCATCTCCCTCAAAAAGCGGGTAGAGTTCAGGATCGTCCCGCGCCGTCGTCGCTTCAAGAGCGTATTCATCGCCTCGATGAACTTCCTCCTGTCGGACGTGCTGAGTCCAAGCTCCGGGGCGTGGTCTGAAAATCTCAGGTCTGGCGTTCGCTTTGGGGCCAGCTCGGTCGGCATGAAGTTGGCGCGAAAGCCCAGGAACGAGGCAAACTCCTCCATCAGCGGAATCTGATCCACGTTCAAGGACGATACGCAGGCCGACATCACTAACAGCGAGCCGCGTCTGTCCATGATCCTCGAGAAGAGCAGCATGTTGGCCACGACCTTCTCCCATAGCGAATTATCGCTGCGGCAAATATAGGCCTCTTCCTCGGGGAATAAGGTATTCAGCGAAATCGACACCGAATGAATGCCGGCTTCGACAACTGACCGTATCCGGTCCTCGTCCACTTCTACTGCGTTGGTCATCAGCCGAGTAACGAGTCCCTTTCTGCGGAATATCTTGACTATCTCAGGCAGGTCCTCTCTAAGAAACGGCTCCCCTCCGCTGAGGCTGACCACGACCACGCCCATGTCGCGGAGCCTGCTGGCCAAGACCTCGATCTGATCGAGCGCGAGCTCTTCAGATCGGTTCGCTCGTCGCCATACGCTGCACATCCTGCACTTGAGATTACAGCGGTCCGTTACTTCGTAGATGACATATACGGGCTGATGTCTGGTCAGAACACCCTTGGCGAGATGATAGATCCCTCTTGCCCCCTCATGCCTATCAAGGAAACCGGGGCGCCTCAATGCTTCTCCCGTCCGAACCGCTTGCTCCGCTTCAGGAAGGCCAATAAGGTGACGAGACCACGATAGATGCGATTGATGTCGCCGAGTGAACGTATCTGGAAGAGCTTCTTCAGCGCGTAGGACGGCCGGAAATAGAATGACCGCTTGCCCAGGGACAGCATCTTACGGATCTCCTCCTCGTCCTTGTATCCGAAGGGAACAAAGACTGGCTCATAGCAGTCATATCGGGAGAAATCCATGTTCAACCTCCCGTATTTGCCCGCCTCTTCGTAGATTCTCGTGCCTGGAAAAGGCGTAGTCACGTGGAAGTCCGCGTAGGTCGGCTTGAGTGACAGAGCGAATTTGATGGTCTCCTTAGCCATCTCCGGAGTCTCCCCAGGTAATGCGATCATGAACGAAGCTGTCGTCTCGATGCCCGCTTCATTGGTCCAGGTTATGGCATTCCTGACCTGGTCAAGCGTCGTCCTCTTGTTGAGCAGGTCAAGCAGTTCCTGCACTCCGGATTCCACGCCATAGAAAAGCCGCCAGCAACCAGACCTCTTCATCATTTTAAGCATCTCAGGATTCACTATGTCCACCCGAGTCGCCGCCGACCAGGTGATGTCCATCTTCTCGTTTATGAGAATGTCGCAAAGCCTATTTAGCCACTTCTTATCTGCCGTTATGGTGTCATCCCAGAAGAATATCTCCCGCGCGCCGTAATCCCTCCTCAGCTCGTTAATCTCTTGGATGATATTCTCCGGGCTTCTCAGCCTCAGCTTCGTGCCCATGACCGCTGTGTTGTTGCAGTAGGCACAGCGATAGGGACAGCCCCGACTACCCATGACGTGGATCGCCGGCAACCGGCTGTGCTGGTGAGGAAGCGGGATGTATCGCTCCATCGGCAACAGCTGTCGCGCAGGAAAGGGAAGCGTATCCAGATCGGTGATGAGCGGCGGTCTCTCCGTGACGACCGGTTTCCCAGAGTGATCACGATATACGATCCCAGGGATTTTGGAGAGAGTGGCCGCGTCGGCGAGAAATGTCCCCTTATCCCAATCGGCCGCCGAAAAAGCCTCGACCAAATTCAGAAGCGGAATCTCGCCCTCGGGATAGACCACGATGTCGAACTCTTCTGCCTCCGACAGCAACGTATCCTTGAACGTCGAGGCGTGGTGTCCACCCAGCACGATGAGAACCTCGGGGAATCTTGCTCTGATCTGCCCCGCAAGCCGCTTATTTGGGCCGAAGAGAGAAGTGATGGATGTTAGTCCGATGACCTTTGGTTTTATTTGTGCGATGCGATCTAGTACTGCATCGGGCGTGAGCTCCAGAGCCAGTGCATCGACAATCGCGGCCGATACACCATGCCCGAGCAGATACGCTGCGAGTGAGGCCATCCCGAGCGGGGGAGTATAAGTCTTGATGATCTGACGTGTGCTTGCCTCCTCCTGGGAGTAACTGCAAGTCACAAATAGAACATCAGCCTGTTCCGAAGTCATATTCCTCAAGTCCATGCGTGCCGAAACCAACATAAGAGCAATTAGAGAATAATAGCCTCACATCCATCGAATGCAACCAGTGAGAGAGCTGAAAGCCTCGGGTCGAGGGAATCCAGATAACGATGGGGCCATCCCGTCCGCTCAGTCCATAGTGTCCATTCAAGTCCATATTGTCCATCTATGGTCCAGCATCCGGGGGCCAGACCTATGGAAACGGTGACATCGATCCTGAACGGAGCACGCTATCTCGGCAGCGTCTCCTCAGTCGGGAAAAAGGCGCCGTAATAGCGCAGCATATAGACGCCATCTCTGAATTCCCCAAGAGATGGTTCGAGCTTCTCCCCCCGGGTCAGGCGGATCAAGTCCTTGACCTGGTTCGAACCGGCTGCAATCGCAAGCAAAACGCCTGAGCCGAAGCGTGGATTGGCCTCGGTCAATTTGAGGACGCCCCGCGTATCGAGAAGCCCCTGGACCACGCTCGGGCCGATGAGCTTCAGCTTCTCAGCGACTCTCTTGACCTCC
>JAFGIT010000319.1 GCA_016929465.1 Candidatus Coatesiibacteriota bacterium
CGCGGTCTCCACGTCGTAACCTTCGTCAAGGAGTATCTCCTGCCAGACGTCTCTTAGAGTTTGCTCGTCATCCACAATTAGAATGCGGGGCCGCTCATGCATTCTATTAGAAGCCACCGACTTCGCTTCCTCTGATGATATACCGTCCAAAGCACCCACCCACGCTTAATCTAATTGTCTTGAAAGCACATTTGAGTTTTGCCCGTAGTCAGACGCTGAGATTTCTTTCCAAGGTCCACGACCTGACAATCACCTTCTCGTCTTGATGTCGAAAAGAGTGACACTAGCAAGGAATTCCTGAGGCCAAAAGGGGGATCGATAGCTCGCGCGGTTTCGCGAGACTCCTGCATCTTGGACGACGAATATTCACGGCTCATCCACCTAATCCTCTGCTATAAGCAAAGAGACTCCAGCGAAAGCCGACCAGATGTACCATGTTTGGCATATCTGGTTGGCCCGCTAATACAAAACACAACAGACCACACTCATAATATTAGCAATTCGTATGCCAATTGTTCAAGTTCCATTTTCAGTCAGTTTGGAGAAGAGCCGGTACTGGCCCTTTCAGCGGGGATATGGTCTGCCCAGAGCGAGAGATTTGCGCTCACAGTCTGGAGGCTCAATTCAGGCGCTGCTGAATCTCTCAGATGAAACGTAACAATGTATGACAGAAAGGACATCTTGAGATCGAGGAGCGGGACCATCTAGCTGATCAATCGCTCTCTGAGGGCCTATATTCATCGAGTGACAGGCCGTGTTTCTTGACCAATCGATAGAAATTTTGTCTCGACAGCCCCGCCATTCTTGCAGCTTGAGCCACATTGCCACCGGATGCCTTTAGTACAGTATTCAGGCGAGATGCCTCCACATTGTCCTTTACATCCTTGAGGCGCGCAACCTGCTTCTCGCCTTTTTCCACCAATCCCAGGTCGGCCTCGGTGATGGTGCTGCCGGATGAGATCAATATTGCCTTCTCCACCTTGTTCTGCAGTTCTCGGACATTTCCGGGCCAGTTATGGTGCATCATCCTCTCCACAGCCTTCACGGAGAACATTTTCTTTCTCTTGTTGTACTTCTTCTTGCCCAATGCGAGAAAGTAATTGGCCAGACGTAGAATATCGTCGTCTCGATCTCTGATTGGAGGCAATGGCAGGTGAATTACGCTCAATCTATAGAATAGGTCTTCCCTGAATTCGCCCTCTTTCACGGCGACCTCCAGGTCACGATTGGTCGCCGCGATTATTCTGCAATCGATCTTTATCTCCCCCTCGCCGCCGACCCGTTCGATCGTCCTGTTCTCCAAAAATCTCAGGAGTCGGACTTGCATATCGAGTGAAAGCTCCCCTATCTCATCGAGGAAGATCGACCCCTTGTGACCGTATTCCAATCGTCCTTTTTTCTGCTTGTGCGCGCCCGTAAATGCCCCTCTCTCGAAACCGAATAGTTCTGCCTCGACCAGGTCTCTCGGGATTGCGCCACAATTGATGACAACAAGTTTCTCCTCTCTCCTGAGACTCCTGTCATGTATAGCTCGGGCGAGCAGTTCCTTCCCGGTCCCCGTTTCACCGGTTATCAGGACCGTCACATCTGTCTTGACGACCTTAGATGCCTTTATCATTACTTTCTGCAGGATCTCGCTCGTCCCGATGATCTCCGGAAAGACCCCAGGCCTCGCGGGGATGTCGTGCTTGCTCGGTAGTAGCATGGGCGGCACACTTTGCTCCTCACCGAGTAGTCTGATCCTGTCAATCAATTCTGCAATGTAGAAGCTCTGCCTATCATGCCGCACAGAGTCTTCGATGGCCTTGGCCGCAAGTCTGGTAAGCGACTGAATGGCCATAAACGGGTGATTTCCGGGCATCTCCAACAATTCTGGCGTGTCCAGATATATCGCCCCGAGTCGCTCGTTTTTTCCATTGAGGGGGACGCATACTAACGAGCCGTCGATGCTGAGTTCGTGAAGCCAATCCGGTCTCTCTGTTCCACGTCTGATGAATAGAGGGGTGCCGGTCAGGTTCACTCGTCTGCTAATCTGTTCTGGCCCGTGGAGCCGGTTGGGATCGAGTACTTTGCCTTTTTTGTCCATTGCCCTCGTCATCTTCAATCGGCCACTATCTGCCTTGATCGCAATGCAGGCTCTCTCGAAGGGAGTGGCGGCTAGCAGATGAGAGAGTATGATATCGCATGCCTCCGTTAGTTCTACACCGGGCAGGTCAAAGCCGGCGGGAATCGCGCTTTCCCCGGCATCCATCGCGTCTTCGTTCCCAGCGACCTTCGTCGCGGGCGGAAAATCCTTCTCCATCTCTCTCTGAATGACGCCCCATGACCTGGCGAATCGCTTCATGCTCCCCTTGCCGGAGAATTGTGTCTTCCGGTCAGCGGGTAGGGTCAATATCAGGGCATCGATTGCGGACGCTGCCTTTGCATAGGAAGTGTAGCTCTCAGAGAGTTTGCTGGCCTTTAGATTGTAGTCGCCGAGCGCCCAGAATAGTTGGAATTTCAGCATGGGCAATGATAGATGCTGCAGGATGGAATTCGCCCGGCTCAGACAGATTGCTGCATCGTCGAGTTTCTTCTCCTCCATGTGAACTCGCGAAAGCGTCACAAGGCAAGTGAATTGATCCGAAGGCCTTCTCGCGCCCTCGAGCAAGTTAAGTACTTCTCTGCAGAGCTCACGACTCCTGTCATACTCGCCAATCTCGAGGTGAGCTCCTGCAAGCCCCAGCATCGCCGGGATGGCCGTTGGAAGCTTGCGCCTGGGCTTGTCATCCAGCGCGGACCCGAGACTGAAGATCGCCGTCAGATGATCCCCCATTCCGAGATGATCGAGGCCAATCTGCAGCGCTACGTTCTCGGAAATCAATGGTTCGCCTTCACTCACCAGAAGCTTCGAGGCCTCGAAGTGCGAACGGAACGCGCCATCGAAGTCCCCTATCTCCCTCATTATCTCTCCACGTGTGATAAGAGCAGCCGCAAGCCCGCGTACATCGCCAATCAGCCGCTTTATTGATATTGCCTCCTCGATATGGCTGATTGATGCCTCGAAATCACCCTGTCTCAACAGATTGCTTGCCATATTCTGCATTGTTGTCGATGCATTCCGTCGATCGCCGACTCTCTGGAAAATGGACAGCGCCTCCTTATAGGAGCTCATCGCTTCAGTCATCTCAGATTGCTCTGCCCGAGCGGAGCCTATACTATTCAGAGTAACTGCGAGCCTATGATCTTCGCCAACCTTCTCATAGCTTTTCTTGGCTTGAATGAACCGGCCGAGAGCCTGCTCGTATTCACCCTTAGCCCAGAAGACGGCGCCGATATTATGCAAGATCGCCCCCCGCTCGTTCTCATTCTTGGCGAGTTCAGCGCTTCCCAGCGCATCCTTGAAGTACTTGAGAGCGGCATCGACTTCGCCCTGCAGCCAATGTATTTTGCCCAGAGCGTGAGCGGCCAATCCCTCGCTGGCAGGATTGGAATCAGCAGCGGCGATCGCTTTCGCTTCAGCAAGGACCTCTGTGGACCTTTTCAATTCGCCCTTGAGTCTGTGCACTTCCGCTATTCCCATCTTGCTTGCGAATCGCTCGGAATTAAGATCGACCTTCTCGGCAAATTCTAGAGCTTTCTCGTAGCTCTCGGCCGCCTGGTCGTAATTCGAGAGCAACAATTGCAGGTCTCCGCGCCCGCGGTATAGCTCTATGCCATATTGAGACTTCCTGTTTATCGAGAGGTTCTCCGCTATAGAATCGAATAAGAGAATCGCTTCATTCAGGAGTTCGAGTGCCCTGGTATTGCAGCCTGTCTCGCGGAAAACCTCCCAGAACGCCTTAGCCATCTGGAAGGCCTCCTCGGTCATCTCCGACTTCACGAGATCATATGTCATATTTAGCTTCGACTCACATTCGTCGCCGCCCCCCGGAGGCAACTTACGCGCATACTCAACGGCCTTGCGATGTATGGCCAGCATCTCCTCTCGCCCGATTCCCTCCAGACAAGCTCGCTTGAACACATCATGCCTGAAGTCTACGGTGGTTGCCGCTGGAAGCAGGCGCCAATTCAGAATGCCTAACCTGCAAAGATCGTCTATGGAACGGATAAGGCGACCCTTGAATTCGCTTACGGATCCGATTAGAGAAGCGGTCCTGTGGCCGGCTAGTACTGCAATGGTCTTGAGCAAGCGCACAGATGCCCCGTCGAGATTCGCGAGAATGTGGTGTGCGAGGGCCTCTGGCGTGGCGGCCCCTATCGGTATTTGAGATGTCTCCAGTTTTTTCTTGACCTCTTGATCAATCGGGATTGAGAGGTTTCCCTTCAGACAGATGACCCTTGCCGCCGCTGACAGCCAGGCCGGATTCCCGCCGAAAGTGTCATATAGCGTTGCGGACAGCCCTCTGAGTGGCGTTTTTGAGCCGAGGATGGAGCCGAGGATGCCTGCAGCCATTTCTTCGCTCACGGCTCCCAATTCGATCGTCTCAGAGACCGAGCCGGAGCTCTTGTACACTCCTGTTGAAGGCGGATGTGCCGGAGTAGGAGCACCTTCACAGAACAACGGAGGGCAATTCTCCTCCATTCGAGGGGATGTAACGAGCACGAATAGCCCACCCCGCGAGCTCTTATCGATCTGCCTCCTTCCGGTCAGTTCACGCCAGAGATCGGACAATATCGAGATCGATGGCCCGAGCATATTCTGCGCGTCGTCGAGAATCAGAACCCAGAATTCACGTTTGAGCAGGGTCAATGCCGTCTGGATTGACTTCTTATGCAGCGCCTTTGACATTTTCCGTATCGATGTCGCTTGCTCGATGCCAGTTTGCTCCGACTGCTGCTCGATTATCCGCTGCAGGTCTCGACGAATCGAATTGAGCGAGTCCAGTAGAGGCTTGCTCTGCCTTCCTTTGACCGTGGAAATCGCGGATAGCAGAAGCTGGAGAATGCTGCAATACGGGTTCAATGATGTGCTCGAACAGAAGGACCTTGCCACGGGATACCCCTTCTGTCGGCATGCCTCGGCGAACTCATCTGCTATGACGGATTTGCCTGCTCCCGAGACGCCGGAGAGGCGTATAGCCCCTGAGCCCCTGCTCCTGGCCTTGGCGAGAGACTCCATCAGCTGAGCCATAACCTCATCTCTCCCATTCAGGGGAGCACAGAACAAGCAGCAAGGGGCAGAGAGCTTTCGTGAGTGACCCGCTACAGAATCACCGAAAGATGGTCTCAGCAGCTCTAGCAGCTCCATACATGATTGAGGTCTCTTGGCGGGCTCGGGATTCGTCGATTCGAGAACCATATTGAGCACGTTCTGATCGGCTCTTCTCATGGCGTTGCCGAGGAATTCCCGCGCGGAGCTTCTGTCAGCTGATTGGAGCTTTGCGAGCGAGTCGCGATTCAGCTGTCCCCCGGAAAGCAGATCGAAGGCTATAAGTCCGAAGCAATAGATGTCCGAACGCGGGTCGATTATACAGGCTGGGCCCAACTCGGGGGGATAATAAAGAGCTTCATCGCTCGTTTCGCCAGGAGCAATCCTGCCTCCCCAAAAGCCGAGATCAAGTAAGAAGACCTTATCCGTGCCAGCATCGAAGAGCACATTGTTAGGTCGCAGGTTCCCATGGAACTCGCCCTTGGAATGGAGCTCGGCGAGTGTCGAGAAGAATCTGGAGAGAAGCCTCGTTCGCTCTTTCGCACTTTCGAGAGGGACATCGGTGATCGAAACGCCGGAGACCATATCGATCTCATGGAAGATCGTCTTCCCTGTTTTTTCGATTTGGCCGACTTTGGGGACGAATGGAAATTCAACGCTGCGCATCTGCTCATGGCTTCTGAGAAAGGCCAGCTTGAGGGGTGGATCGCAGGAGGCCGTATCGAGCGCCTTGAGCACCAGATTCTCTTCGGTAACTCCGCTTGTCACGGATAGCGTCAGAAGGGAACCGCGATTTGCGAGTTCCCTTTGTAACGAGTATTTATCGGGCAGCCAAGACAAATCCATCTGTATCGAATAATTCCCCGAGATTCACACATGGGTACTTGACGACAATCAGAAGCCAGACAAATTCCCCCTAGGGTGTCCATCGGGGGAGATGTCATAAATAGTTACGCTATCCAAGAGTCGATTTCAAGTTGTTTTCTGAACGGGTGTGACCTCAAACTGCAAGTAAGTTATCTGATGATCCGATCTCTATCGGAATCCGCCCCGCTTCAGCCGAGGTGAAGACTCCCCAATAATCAGATAGGTTTGAGATTTGGGCTTTTTTTGAATCCCCCGTTGGGCTTATAATCGGTCATTATTGCTATTAGAAGA
>JAFGIT010000320.1 GCA_016929465.1 Candidatus Coatesiibacteriota bacterium
CAGGAAGCCCTATCATGAAGTATAGTTTGACGCGGCCCCATCCTGCCGCGAATGCTCTTGCCGCAGCCTCGAGAACCATTTCGTTCGTAGTCGGCTTGTTAATGACTCGTCTCAGACGTTCGGTCGCGGCCTCAGGGGCGACTGTAAAGCCGGTCTTTTTGATGCTCTTTATACCATCCACGATCGCCTGGGTCATCGTCTCTACCCTTAGCGAGGGGAGTGAAACCGAGACCTTGTTATCAGCGAATCCGAGTCCACAGCGACTGATGAGTCGCTCTATGCTCGAATAATCGCCAGTAGAAAGCGAAAGAAACGAGAGCTCGCCCTCGCCGCTGTTGTCGATAATTGTCTCGGCCAGATTCGCTACCGATGTGAAATCGCGCTCCCTTACCGGTCGGCAAATAAATCCCGCCTGACAAAAGCGGCAGCTGCGCGGGCAGCCTCTCATGATCTCGACTACGGCGCGGTCGTGGACGATTGATATGCCCGGGACAATGGGCTTCTCCGGAAACGGGGACGCATTCAGGTCCGAGACTATGGCTCGCTCCACCTTCGGGGCCTTGAATGGATCCTCGAATGTCTCGCCTCTGTATTTCAGTTCCGAGACGTAGCCATCCGAGTACTCGAATTCATAGTCGTCGGGGACATAGACTCCCTTCAGCGATCTGGCTCTGGATATTGCCTCCTGCCTGGACCAGCTTTCCGATTTCAGGCCCTCGAGAGCCTCCGCAAGATCGGAGACCGTCTTCTCACCATCTCCTACCACGAAGAAATCGAAGAACTCGGCAATTGGCTCTGGATTGAATGCGCATGGGCCGCCGCCAATGACGAGGGGCATCTCCTCCCCGCGGTCCCGTGACCTCAATGGGATTCCCGCGAGGTCCAGCATCTCGAGCACATTCGTGTAGCAAAGCTCGTGCTGAAGAGAGAAGCCCAGAACGTCGAATGCCGCGAGCGGGAGCTTATTCTCCAGGCTATGAAGCGGGATCGAATGGCGGCGCAGGGCCGTGGCGAAATCCTTCCAGGGGGCGAAGACCCTCTCTGCCGCCACGCCTTCACGGGAGTTCAATATGTCGTAAAGTATCTTCAGACCAAGGTGCGACATCCCGATCTCATAGGTGTCGGGAAATGCGAGAGCTATCTTGAGAACGACCTTCGAAAGGTCCTTCTTGATCATATTGCGCTCTCCACCGGAATACCTCCCCGGCTTCTCTACGGTGCCCAGGAGTGAATTCAGGATATCCTCCGGTATCGGAGAGGCTGCTTCTATGGTGTGTTCAAACATTCGAGCTCGGTACCATCAAATAAGTTCATGAATCAGCAAAAATTATGGCTACTTACGCCACATCCTGAGAAGCGCGAGCGCGCCATCTATGGACTTTTTGGCCTCGAACCAGAATTGTAGCGAAAGTGCCTTCCTGAGAATAACAGACGGGCGAAGGTAAAACTTCGTGAAGGCTTCGTTCAGAATTGACTCCAGCGCAGCCTCGTCGAACTCAGGGGTCGTAAAATATGGCAGCCTATCTATCGGCTCACCAAGTGTATATCGACGCCAGAAATCCCCATCGATATATCCGGAGCGCTCGAATTCATCATTCAATTCCGTGCGCGGTGCGGGTGTCGTAATGGAGAAATCTGCCCATGAAAGGCGAAGCTCGAGCGATAGATTCTTCGTCTTCTCCATCGAGGCCAACGTGTCGCCCGGATATCCGAACATGAAATATCCGACTGTCTCGATTCCAGCTTCCCTCGCCAGTCGGAATGTCCTTCTGATCTGGTCGAGCGTGATGCCCTTCTTCATCCGCTTCAGCATCTCCTCGCTTCCGGATTCAACCCCCATGTGCAGTTTATAGCATCCGGCCCTTCGCAGTTTCTCCAGCGCAGCGGCGTCAACGCAATCGACCCTCGTTCTAGCGCTCCAGCGGAATTTATGACCTCTTTCGATGATCAGGTCGCAAAGCTCCAATGCGATGTCCTTTCTTACGCCGAAGGTGTCATCATATATCATAAACTCCCTGACACCATATCGCTCAACACATTCCTCGAACTCGGCCAGGATATTCTCGGCGCTTCTGGTTCTGACCTTCGTGCCGAAGTAGAATCTCGAGCAAAAGGAGCATTGAAAGGGACATCCGCGGCTGGTGATCAGTGTCGCAAATGGCTTTCGGATAAATATCGCGTTATACGCCTTGCGGTCCACGAGGTCTCTCGCCGGGAAAGGTATAGCATCGAGGTTCTGAATGAAAGGCCTGGGTGGAGCTACCACTCCGTGCCCATCTCTGTGTACTACCGTGCCTCGTATGCCATCGAGCGGCGCACCCTTATCCCATCGAGATACTATCTCCGCAAGAGTCTCCTCCCCCTCCCCGATTACGCCCACGTCGATTTCCTCGAAGGACAGACACTCCTTGGGATACGCACCGACCGCTGGACCGCCGACTGCGATGAGAGCCTCTGGCAAGGCCTCCCGAGCCATCTTGATCGCATGAACCGTCGTCAGCCACTCGAAGGTGGATGATGTGAAGCCCAGTATATCCGCGCCTGAAGCGGCAATCCGATTCTTGAAGGTCTCATCATCGTCCTGTTTGACGTTCGCGTCATAGATTTCGACGTCAGCAAGCCCCTTTTGTCGCAAGACAGCAGCGAGATACAGAAGTCCGAGCGGCGGGAATGCGCCTGTCACCTTCGAGACGCTCTCGGGATGATACGGATTCAGCCCTCGATTCTGGTGGTAGTTGACGAGTAAAACCTTAGCCAAGACTTCGAACCTTTCAGATACAATTCTGCACGTAAATGAAACAGCTACGAGCAAGAACCGGTCGATTCTCCCCAAAGCCCCACTCTATACTCAGCACTTGCACGTTTCAAGCGAAGCGAGCCTCCCCAATAATCAGATAGGTTTGAGATTTGGGCTTTTTTTGAATCCCCCGTTGGGCTTATAATCGGTCATTATTGCTATTAGAAGA
>JAFGIT010000321.1 GCA_016929465.1 Candidatus Coatesiibacteriota bacterium
GGAATCCCCGAGGACGACCCCCGCAACCCGGCGACTATCGCGGATAACGTCGGTGATAACGTGGGCGACGTCGCCGGCATGGGCGCCGATCTCTATGAGTCCTACTGCGGCTCGATACTGGCGACCGCAGCGCTTGGGGTCGCCGCTGGGCTTGGCATCAGAGGCGTCATCGCGCCTATGGTGCTCGCCGCGGCCGGGATATTGGTCTCGATATTCGGAGTATATCTCGTGAAGACCAAGGGCGAGGAGTCGCAGAAGACCCTCCTCAAAGCGCTGGGCCGAGGCATCAATATGAGCTCTTTGCTGGTCGTAATCGTCTCCTACTTCATTGTGTCATTCATCTTGCCTGACCAATTCGGCGTGTTCTTCGCCATTGTAATCGGCCTTGGAGTAGGCATCATTATCGGAAAATGCACTGAATACTACACTTCCAACGCTTACAGCCCGACGCGGCGCGTCGCGGCGCAGGGCAAGACTGGACCTGCGACTGTCATCATAGAAGGCCTCGGAACGGGGATGCTCTCGACGGTCGTTCCCGTGCTAGCCGTTGGCTTTGGGATGCTCGGCGCGTATGGCGCCACCGGTGGCTTCGGAAATTCCGCGATGGGATTGTATGGAATTGGTATTGCCGCCGTCGGGATGCTCTCCACGCTGGGTATTACCCTTGCGAGCGATGCCTACGGGCCAGTTGCCGACAACGCCGGCGGCAACGCCGAGATGTCAGGCCAGCCGGAATTCGTTCGGAAGAGAACCGACGCTCTCGACAGCCTGGGCAATACGACCGCAGCAACCGGGAAGGGCTTCGCCATCGGCTCTGCTGCTCTGACGGCTCTTGCGCTCCTCGCATCATATATCGAGGAGGTCAAGATAGCGCTCGATAGGCTTGGCGAGGAGACGCTAAATCTTATGGGCAGGGATATCCCAATACTGAGCGCGACGCTCGAGGACTTCATGGATTGCTACCAAATTCACATCATGAATCCGCGAGTTCTGGTCGGCATATTCATAGGTGCAATGCTCTCGTTCGCATTCTGCGGAATGACGCTTAAGGCAGTCGGCAGGGCAGCCGGCGCGATGGTGGAGGAAGTCCGTCGGCAATTCAAGGAGATCAAAGGCATCCTCGAGGGGAAGGCAGAGCCAGAGTATGCGAAGTGCGTCGCGATTTCGACGAAGGGAGCACAGCGAGAGATGATGCTTCCCTCTCTCATGGCGATCATCGCGCCGATCCTCGTCGGTCTTCTTCTTGGAGTGCCGGGCGTAATGGGATTACTCGTTGGTGCGCTCTGTGCCGGCTTCGCGCTAGCGGTGTTCATGGCGAATTCCGGTGGCGCGTGGGACAACGCCAAGAAGTACGTTGAGGAGCACGGAAAGAAAGGCTCGGAGGAACATAAGGCGACCGTCATTGGTGACACAGTCGGCGATCCCTTCAAGGACACTGCTGGACCAAGCCTGAACATCCTGATCAAGCTGATGACGATGGTTAGCATAGTGGTCGCGGGTCTAATCGTTAAGCATCATCTCTTCTAAGAATCTGGAGAATGGATAAAGGGGAAGGGGGAAGGGGAGATACCTCATCCCGAGCCTTGACTGCATCTGAGATCACTATTGGGCTTTAGAAGAGAAGATGTTTATCCCATATCAGGATGTTAATCCGACTAATTCGACGCCGTATGTGACGATCTCGCTCATCGTCCTGAACGGGCTGGTTTTTGTAGGTCAATTGGCCTATGACTTCGATGGAGGGATGGGGCTTAGCGCCTTTCAATTCGGCTTCAGGCCTGCGTCTCTCATCCATCCTGGTTCGGATATCCCAGGCGCCAGCCCCTTCATCACGCTCTTCCTTTCGATGTTCATGCACGGCGGGATACTCCACATCGTCGGCAATATGCTCTTCCTCTGGATATATGGGGACAACGTCGAGGACACGATGGGCCACGGTTTTTTCTTGGCCTTTTATCTTATGGGAGGCATCGTGGCCACATTGACCCATGCCTTCTTTAACATGGATTCCGTCATTCCGACCATTGGGGCAAGCGGCGCAGTCGCTGCGGTGCTTGGCGCTTACCTGGTTCTGTTTCCTCATGCAAAGGTCAAGACGTTCATCTGGGTCTTCATCTTCTTTATGACTACCATTTATGTCCCCGCTTGGCTGCTCATCGGGATATTCGTTCTGACTAACCTGTTCTGGGGCGCGGTCTCTCTTGCAGGCCCAGATGGCCCCGGCGTTGCCTGGTTCGCGCACCTCGGCGGCCTCGCATTCGGCCTTCTCCTCGCGATTCCATTCAAGAGCAGGCTTCGCCACGCGCACAGGATACACTCGCGCTTCAATCACTGGCCGAGTGAGTGGAGGATATAGAGGGAGTGTGACACAGGATTGTAAGTAATCCTGGGCCAGATAAAGACCTGAGCAAACACCTCTGAATTGATTTGCTCTGCTCATTAAATGCCCCATCGGGGCATCATGTGAATAGCCGTTGGTGCCGGCCGCAGGCCAAACCTACGGACTCAAAGACGCCAACCAAAATATCCCTCTCCCGCCAATCGCGCTGCGATTGGCGTGCGAATGAAGAAAAAAGGGCTGATTGACGCCTTCTGTACTCCACGCTTCCGAGGCTGTCTAATAAGTCGAAACGTGTGGTTTTAGAGGCGATTCACGAATCGCCCAATCTCTATTGATTCCCTTACCAGATTGCCTTGAATGCGGCGCTGAGGCCCTCAAGGGCGGTTTATGAACCGCCCCTAAAAGGCGGATTTCAACGAATCCGATTCGAATGATATTGGCCTGGCTGAAATTGACAATCTGTCGGGATTCTGATAAAATTATCGTGTGAACAGGAAGCAAAAACCTCGCCAAGCCATTTATTAGACAGCCTCTTCCGCATGGGGATACCCGCGGTATCGCCCTTATCAGGGCGTCGATCAATAGAGTGGGAAGCAATCGAAAATTGTGGTGCTCAAATTACCTGCAATCTGAGGTCAAACCCAGCCGGGCATGTTGCTTAACCCGTCTATCAATTTCGGGCCAGATTTGCCGGTATGGGCCTTTATTGACAAGTTGTTAAAGTTCGTGGCAAATTCGTTCGAGAGAAACAGCAGAGCGTTGGCTCTGATGGGTCTCAAGGCTTAGCTGCGGTTTGACAATGGATTCAGGTTCCCACCTATGATTGAGCATGACAGAGAGGTGATTCTCTCGGTGACGGGCAGTCCTCTGATGCAATTGCATCTTGAGGAAGGGCTCGCGGGGAAGGAACGGGTCGTCCTGACTTTCCCATCTATAGTTGAGGGCGTAAGAGCCGCATGGAGGAACGTCGGGGACGCTATGGTCTTCTGCGCGGACGGTTTCGAGAAGCCCGGTGCGCCCGACTATCAAGACCTGTGGGCGGTATCCGAGAAGAGGAACATCCCTGTATTGGTACTTGGCTCGCATTCGGACCTTTGCCGCAAGATAGACTGGCTCGAGAGCGGCGCTGCTGATTACATTTTGAGACCCTTCGATATGGATGACCTTATTGCTCGATTGGCAGCGCACATAAGGAGCCGTCGGCAGCGGAGGAAGCTCATATCTACGAATGCCGAGCTCTCACACGAGGTGAAGAAACTCGAGAGATTGGCCATCGTTGATGGTCTCACACAGCTCTACAACCACCGTTATTTCCAGGAGAGGCTCGCGGCCGAATTCAGCCGCTCAATGCGACATGGGACCCCCGTGAGTCTGGTTCTGATCGACCTCGATCACTTCAAGGAAGTGAATGATCTGCACGGCCATCAGGCGGGTGATGATGTTCTGATCGGCTTCTCTAAGACACTGAAGAGCGAAATGAGGCCTTCTGACCTTCCCGCGAGGTACGGCGGCGAGGAGCTGGTCGTGATTCTCCCGGAGACTGACGCAGATGGAGCCTTGGCAATAGCCGAGCGAGTCAGGAAGGCTCTGGGTTCACAATCATTCATCGGACGAGATGGGCATCGGTTCACCGTGACTGCGAGCTTCGGAATAGCTACCCTGAGAGGAGATATGCCAAATCCAGCGGCTTTGATAAATGCTGCCGATCGCAGTCTATACTTCGCCAAAGGCTCCGGCAGAAACAGAACAATGGTTTTTGAGCCAGAGATGGCCTCGGAATCTTAAGGAGTTGAGCGGGACATGGTCGAGCCCAAAATGGCATTTCATCTGACCAGAGAACTGCTGGACGATATCCTGGATGGGATATTGATCCTGAATGACTCGGGCCAAGTGATTTTCGCCAATTCAATGGCTATTTCCAAGCTCACGACCGGGACCGACAGCATGCTCAATCGCAAGATATCCGAGCTGCTTCCAGCTCCAACTGAGATGACGTGGGACGAGGCCTGGTATCAGATCAGCGTTCAGAAGCAGAGGGTCGAGCTCAACTTCCTATCCGTTGAGTCAATCGACCAAAGGGAGATGTTCTTCTTCGATGCGTCGCTCGCGCCGAGAATCGGCATCGATGGCAAATTCGCTGGCGCAGTCTGCCTGCTTCATTTCGCTTCTGCCGCAGAAAAATTAGCGATGGAGGTCGAGACTGCAAAGGGCATAATCGAGACGCAGCTTTGCCAATTGGAGGATTTCACCGCCATTGGGGATGAGATAATAGGTGAGACGGACCTCGGCCAGGTTCTTAGAAGGGTGGCGGAGACGATCCGTGAGCACTCGAATTTCCGCCGTGTTGTTGTCTCCCGATTCACCGGAGACGAGGGTGAGAGGGAGATAGCCTGTGCCGGTGTCACCGAAGAGGAGGCGGAATTGCTCAAGACCAGGCGCTGGTCCCAGAAGATCGGGAAGGACGTGTTGCGCGACCAGTTCAAGGTCGGTCATTCTTCTTATTATGTCCCTCATGACCTCTCGGATACCATCCCCATATATGGACTCAAGAGCAAGATTCCCGCACATGAGATGAAGGACTGGCACCCGAATGACTGCCTGTTCATCCCTCTCTTCGGCCGGGGCAGGAAGATGATAGGCCTGATTTCACTCGATGATCCCAGAGACGGAAGAACGCCCACGGCTGATTCTTTGAGACCGCTGGAGCTGTTCGCATCGCAAGCGGCAAGGGCGATTGATGAGGCGACGCTGAAACGGGAGCTGACAGAAACGAAAGACAATCTCAGGCGGCTCATCGACAGCACGCCCGACGCAATCATCGCGACTGATGCCCATGGCGTGGTGACGTTCTACAGCGACGGCGCGAAGCGCATGTTCGGCTATCAGCCGCAGGAGATAGTCGGCAAGCGCCTGGCGAAATTTTACTCCGATGATCCGAAGATGGGGCTGGCTCGGGCCCGCAAGATAATGGAAGACCTCATGAACAGCCCTACAGAGAGCATCACCGGCCGAATTCTGGAGTTCCCTAGAAAGAGCGGCGGACGAGTGCCAGTGATGATCTCCGCAGGATTGCTCAGGAATGAATCAAGCCAGGTGGTCGGAACCATCGGCGCTGCACGCGATATCAGCGAGGACATCAGACTCCGTCAGCAGATAATGGAGAAGAACCGGAAACTCGAGGCCAAAAACGCTGAGCTTGAGGAATTCGTCTATGTCGCCTCTCACGACCTTCAGGCTCCGCTGGTCTCCATTCAGGGATTTGCGGCGAAGCTCGAGAGGGAATCTGCTAACGTCCTTGGCGAGACCGGCTTACATTGCATCTCGAGGTTGAATGCGAATGTATCTCGAATGTCCTTGTTGCTGAAGAGCTTACTGGAGCTCTCGAGGGCAAGCACCAAGGCACTGCAGAAGGATCCGTGCGATCTCTCCCGCATCTTGGACGACATACTTGAGGATTATTCAGATCAGATCGATAAGCTAGGCGCAGAGATCAGAAGGCTGAATACACTGCCAGTTGTCGAATGCGACGGAATTCAGATCGCTCAGGTTCTCTCGAACCTGGTTGGCAACGCGCTGAAATACTGCGCGGATGACAGGCCGCCGATCATTGAGATCGGTAGCGAAGGCGACGAGTCGTCCTATATGATCTGGATCAAAGACAACGGGATCGGTATTATGGAGGACGAGGCGGAGACGATTTTCTTGCCTTTCAAAAGACTTAGACATAAGACATCCAATGGGATAGGAATAGGGTTGTCGATCGCGCAGCGGATTATTGAGCGGCATGGCGGCCGTATCTGGGCAGAGCCTGGACAGGAGCATGGATGCAGGTTCTGTTTTGAGCTTCCAAAAGAGAGGACGGCGAATAATTGATGAGTGATAGGATAATCGACCTCAGTTCAGAGGGTAATGGCAATTCGGGACTGATTGACATAATCCTTATGGTCGAGGATGAGCCTGACCACGCTGAGCTAGTAGTCGATGCGCTCCGCACGGTCGGCAATATAAAGAAAATCGTTCTTATCGAAAATGGGGAAACAGCGCTCGACTATATCTTTAGAAAAGGCAAGTATGAGGACAAATCGCTATCGCCGAGACCCGGACTGATACTTCTGGACATAAATCTCCCTGGAAAGAACGGACTTGATGTCCTGAAGATCATCAGGCGAGAGAAGCGATTCTCGACGATACCGATCGTTATCCTCACTACTTCGCCAAGTATCGACACGGTCAAGGAGACCGCGGACCTCGGAGCCAATGATTATGTGATAAAGCCATCTGGATGTGGGGAGTTTCTTACAAGGATAACGGGGCTCGGAAGATATTGGTCAACGGTGAGCGCATTGCCAATACAGAAGGGGATCGGTCAGTGATGAGAAAACCGAAGACGAAAATACTTATTGTTGATGACAACAAGGACCACAACGACCTTCAAAAAGACGCCGTATCGGAGTCGTCGAACGACTATATCATATCTCAGGCGCTCGGATCCGATGAATGCCTTGATGCGATAAAGGATGCTCAATTCGATCTGATAATACTCGATTATACTCTGCCCAACATGAACGGGATTGAGCTCATGGACCGCATCAAGAGCCTGAAGCCCGACATGCCCATACTGATGGTGACAGGCCACGGGGACGAGAGCATCGCAGTTGATGCGATGAAACGCGGAGCTTGCGACTATCTCGCCAAGACTCCGGATATGAGCTTCCTAAAGGCGCTGCCGATCGTGGTAAAGAAGGCGCTGAAACAACACGAATTGAGCCTGGAGAAGAAACACCTCGAGGAGCAGGTCCGTCAGACCAAGGACTATTTGGCGAAGATAATCGAGAACGCCGGCGAGGCTGTGTTCGTAACCGATCTCTCCGGCAAGGTTCTCTCGGTCAACCGCGCAGGACAGCGGTTATTTGGCGCGCTTAACGGCTCCCTGATCAAGGGAAACATCTGTGATTTGGCCAAAGACAAAAAGGACCGCGAGGAGCTAAATCGCGCGCTTTCTGCAGGCATCGGCGAGACAACCAGAATTGACATACAGATGATTGGACCTGAGAGCGGGACCCTGGAAGTCTCAGTATGCATTTCATTTATCGAGGTCGAATCGGACTTTCAGTCGATCATCATCATCCGCGATATGACAGAGATGATGGACATGCAGCAAAAGCTCATCGAAAGGGAAAAACTCGCCGCAATTGGGGAGCTCGTCGGCAGCGTTGCACATGAACTGAATAACAAATTGGGCCCAATTCTTGGCTATGCAGAGCTGCTGCAGCGTTCGACCAAGGAGGACAAGGCGAAGCAGCGGCTCCGGGTGATCGAGGATTCTGCGCTCAAGGCAAAAAGCATAATAGAGGCGCTTCTCGGATTCAGTAGGTATCGGAAACCGCTCAGGAGCTATTTCAATCTCAACAAGGTCCTTCGCGACGCGATTTCGCTCATGGAGTTCCAGCTCAGGAAGAATGACGTCCAACTCGAGCTGCACTTGACCGAGAATCTACCCGACCTTTTCGCCGATAGCGTCCAAATACAGCAAATACTCGTGAATCTACTGAAAAACGCCTGTCAGGCCACACAGGGCCTCGACAGCAAGAAAATAGAGATCGAGACCACGATGGAGGCGGATTCCATGGTGTTCTCAGTTCGGGATAATGGAGTTGGAATCCCCGAATTCAACCTGGGCAAGGTCTTCGATCCGTTCTTTACGACGCAGAAGTCCGGCAAGGGGGCCGGTCTTGGTTTGAGCGTTGCCTACGGCATCGTGAAAGAGCACGAAGGCGACATAATCCTCAGCAGCGAGGAGGCGGTCGGGACGAAAATAACGGTCAGGCTGCCCATCTGTGATCGACATGCTGCCACTCAACCCAAGGACGGCCAGGAGGTTGGAGTATGACATCGTCATCTGCGAGAAGCGCTTCCGAGGTCAAACTTGTACTGAAGAGGCTTTCCGAGCTTCCGACTCTGCCGGCAGCGCTCTACAGAATGCTTGATGTGCTTTCTGATCCCAAGCTATCCATGGCCGCGATCTCCAAGATCATCGCTGAGGACCCATCCTTGACGAGCAAAATGCTCAAGCTCGCCAATTCACCCTACTATGGTTTCCAGAAGGAGGTCAGGAGTGTCGATCATGCGATGGTTCTTCTGGGTGTTGAGACAGTTAAGGCATTAGCCTTGGGTGTGTCGATATTCAACACATTTCACGACTCGGTGAACATGAACGGGATAGATAAGGCCGGGCTATGGGCCCACTTCCTCGCAGTCGCATTCTGCTCGAGAGAATTCTCTCTGATCATGAATTCGGTCGAGCCGAATTCTGCCTTTACAGGCGGATTGATCCACGATATTGGCAGGCTCGCACTACTCAGGATGTTCCCTTCAGAGTCGGTCTTGGTAGTGGGACAAACTGAACAAGGTGGGTGTTCCCTGCTCGACGCTGAGAGGGACATCTACGGAATCGACCACGAGGAGGCAGGCGCATTCCTGGCAAAGACCTGGGGACTCCCGGAGGACCTGCAAGAGGCGATCGCCTTCCATCACGATATGTCTGCCTTCGAGAAGACTGAACTGGTTCATGCGGTATATATGGCAGAGAGATTATGCAAGCTCCTGGAGCTCGGCTGGACAGGCGAGCCTAAGCCGGACGACATGCGCGATGAAGAACTTCGCGCAGCTGGAATCGACCGGGCTCAGCTCGACGAAGTCCGTGATCGGATCTTGGCGAGAGAGCCGGAAATCAAGGAGTTCCTTAAGAGATTATGGTGATGGGCGGTCAAATGGGAGAAGAGCTACGTCCGTTGGACAATCGCGAGGAGGAGCAGCGAGACCTCTTGAATTTGATTCAGGAAATCGAGCTGGTTCTCAAACGACGCTCTTTTGACGAAGTTCTTCCGAAGTGCAGCACGGGGCTGGGCAACCGGTTCAGGACAGCCATCTCCAAGATGCACGAATTGCTTAGAGACCACTCGATTAAGATGATAGCACTGGTCGAGGCTCTGGCTGGAGCCAATCGCCTCTATTCAGAGAAAATCAAGGAGCTATCGTCAATGAGACGTGTCTCGGATGCCCTGAGCTCAACGCTGGATTTGAACGAGACTTGCAGGCTCGCGACGGAGGTCCTCTCGGAGGAGGCGGGTGCTGATGCCTGTTACCTCTTCTTGATCGATGAGCAGACCACTGCCCCTATTCTCAGGTCCTCCAAGACACCACTCGAATCTGCTAAGACTCATTTCGCTGAGCCCATGCCAAAGGTTGACGATCTGATCATTGACCTTGTGGTCAAGACCGTCAACACCTGCGAGCCGGAGATA
>JAFGIT010000322.1 GCA_016929465.1 Candidatus Coatesiibacteriota bacterium
CAACTTGATCGTGGTCATAGCCCTGCGTCTCGGCTTCACCGACAAGCACTCTGAGCATGTTTGGTATCTCGAGGTCTCTCGTCCCCAGACCATAGCCGATACTCTCGATCTTCATCGCGGGCGATGCACCGAAGCTCTTGCATAGGTTTTTGACCAGTGCTGCCCCGGTGGGTGTCGTGAGCTCTGCCTGGATGCCGCGGGAATAAACAGGGATGCCCTTTAGAATATCGAGCGTGGCAGGCGCAGGGACCGGAATCTCACCATGCTGGCATTTAACAAATCCCGTGCCCAAATGGATCTTCGAGCAATATGCCTCCTCGATGCCCAGCAGTTCCAGCGCAACTACCGAGCCGATTATGTCCACGATGGAGTCGAGGCCACCCACTTCATGAAAATGGACCTTTTGGATATCTGTCTGATGTATCCGGGCCTCAGCCTCGGCAATACATTTGAAGATCGCCTTGCACTTCGCCCTTGTCGCGTCGCTTAGCTCGCTATTATCCAGTATCTCGATCATGTGGCGCAAATGGCGATGAGTATGGCCCTCGTTCACCTCGATGTTGAACTTGGTCCCCGAAAGAGCGCCCTTCATGCCCCTGAAAGCGCTTATTTTGAATCCAGGCACATTGAGCCTGGTTAGCTCTTCGTTGAGCTTGTCGATAGAAAGGCCCGCATCGAGCAGCGCCCCGATGAACATGTCGCCGCTTACACCTGCGAAGCAATCGAAATAGGCTATCCTCAATTCACTCTCCCAATCTATTTATCATGCTGGCCGTATATCCGGCCCCGAAACCGTTGTCGATATTGACAACCACTACCCCCGGCGAGCATGTGTTCAGCATCCCGAGCAAAGCGGCAACGCCGCCAAAGCTTGCCCCGTAGCCGATACTCGTCGGGACCGCAATGACGGGCTTGCTCACAAGGCCGCCGACGATGCTGGCTAGAGCGCCCTCCATTCCCGCAACGACGACGAGAACATTCGCGGACAGAATCTTATCTTTATTGCCAAGCAACCTGTGAATGCCCGCCACTCCGACATCAAACAGGCGGTCCACTCGATTGCCCATGATCTCGGCGGTCACAGCCGCTTCCTCGGCGATTGGCATGTCAGAGGTGCCCGCGCTCACAATCAGAACGGTCTTGTCATTGATGCACTCGCGGCATTCCCCGATGAGTATTATTCGGGCTTGCTCGTAGTAGATCGCATCCGGTCTTTCCTTGCTAACCGCCTCAAAGGCAGAACTACTGGCCCTGGTTGCCATAGCTGGCGTCTGGCTCTCTGATAATCTTGCCATGATCCGGGCTACTTGCTCATCACTCTTGCCTGAGCACAAGACAACTTCCGGGAAGCCTCGGCGAATCTGCCTGTGCGTATCCAATTTGGCCCAGCCGAGGTCCTCATAAGCTGGGGTGCGCAGCTGCCGACATGCGTCATCGATAGAGATGTCGCCCTTCGCAACCTCCTGCAGCAGTTTCCTGATCGCCTCAGCTTCCAATGCCATCTCGCTCCCTCAAAGTGTCATTCATACTACCTGTTCTGTACCCCTCGATATCCAGACAGACGAATGTGTAGCCCAGGGACTTGAAATGGTCAATAATGCTCCTTGATAAATCATCCTTCAGAATACTATCAAAAGCGCCCCTTTCCATCTCAATCCTAGCGATATTGTCGTGGTCTCGGACCCTGACCAGTCCGATGCCGAGCTTTTTCAGAAAGGCCTCTGCGGCATCGATCCGAGAGAGTCGCTCCGGCGTTATCCCAATCCCGTAAGGAATGCGCGTCGCTAGGCACGCATCCGGCGGCGCATCCCAGTTCGGAAGTCCCATCTCTCTTGCCAGGGTCACGATTTCAGCCTTTGTGAATCCAGCCTGCTTGAGCGGGCTCTCTATTCCGAGTTCCCTTGCGGCTCTCGCACCGGGGCGATAATCGCTGTCGTCATCGAGATTAGCCCCGTTGACGACGTGTTTGATCCCCATACTCCCTGCGATCTCGAGAAGCTTTTTTCCGACATGCCTGGCACAGTAATAGCACCTGTCGGCGGTATTGGCGACGAACTCGGGGTCACTGAGCTGCTCTGTCCTGATTATATGATGCTCGACGCCTATACCTCTCGCGATTGCGGCTGCTCTTTCGGCTGCGCTCTTCGGATATATCTCGCCCTGTGCCGTCACTGCCCTGGCTTTGTCCCCTAACACTTCGAAGGCAACCTTCAAGAGGAGGGTGCTATCGACGCCTCCCGAAAAGGCAACTAGAACGCTCCCCATGTCTGCAAGGATCGCCCTGAGAATGCTTAATTTCCGACCGAGGTCGGTCCCTTTCAGGGGAGAATTCTCTTCATCAGCCATCTGTGGACCCACGCCTTCATTCCGTTCTGACGAAACAATGGGATACTGCCCTGCGCAGTCAATCGACTGCAATCCCATAAAAAGGGTCTAATGGTCGCAGAGATTGTCCCCGGACTCTAGTCCGCCTGCAAGATACGTGCTGACCAGTGTCTGTGGGTCATCCGACGGAACGCCAATGAAGACCTCTATATTCTGCTCCTCGAAGAGGCCTTTCGCCCTCTGGCCCATGCCGCCCGCTATAACGACCTCGACATCCTTGTCCTTCAGCCATTTTGGAAGCAAGCCTGGCTCATGTGGCGGCGCATCGACCATCTCCATGCCTATGGTCTTCCCACCGGCCTTATCAACGTCGAATATAGCGAACTGGTTGCAATGCCCAAAATGTGGCGAGAGCTTGCCACCTGCGAGGGGTAATGCGATTCGCATGCGATTCTCCTCGGTTGATGAGTCGTGTGATGCCGCCGTATCGGTTCTTGCGCCACCCGAGAAGTACTCCGAGGCATCTCCGAGCCGCTGCTTATGATACTCGAGCACCTTCTTGGCGATATTCTGGAAGGCAGCTGTCGCCCCGGAATCCTTGGCCTCGACGATGAATGACTTGCCCGCGTCGGATGCCATAGTAACCGCCTGGTCGATTGGGATGCTACCAAGGTAGGGTACATCGAGCTCATTTGCCATCCGGGCTCCGCCGCCGGCCTTGAATATATCGATTCGCTCCCCGCAGCCCGGGCAGACGAATCCGCTCATGTTCTCGACAACGCCCATGACGGGAATGTGCAGTTTCCTGCAAAAATTGATGCACTTGCGGACATCTAGTACAGACAGATCCTGTGGAGTGGTCACAATTATGGCGCCTTCCGGCTTCTGCAGCATTTGCGCGATCGAGAGCGGCTCATCGCCGGTCCCCGGTGGTGAATCGACTATCAGATAGTCGAGGTCTCCCCACTGCACGTCCATCAGGAACTGCTTGATGACGCCGTACTTCATAGGCCCTCGCCAGATCACAGCGTCATCCTGGCTTCGCAGCATGAAGCCGATCGACATGACTTTCAGGTTGTTGCTGTAAGGAATTGGCAGGATCGTCTTGTCAATCCCCTGCGGCTTTGCATCCTCGAGGCCCAGAAGCTTCGGGATGCTGGGACCATGAATGTCAACGTCCAAAAGCCCGACTTTCTTTCCCTGCTGGGCAAGATAGAAGGCGAGATTCGCCGCGACCGTGCTCTTCCCTACTCCGCCCTTGCCGGAAAGGACCAGTACCTTATGCTCTATATTCGAGAGGCGCCTCGTGATCTCCTCGTGGTCCTCTAGTTCATTCTTGATATGCTTATTTGCAGCACTCTCTGAGCAATCAGACGAGCTGCATCCTTGACATTCTTTGTTATCGCTCATTGTCGCCCTCTATAGGAAATTGGATTTTCAATACTCCAACCATGAAGTCACCGAATGGCAGCCGAAATAGCCTGCCCACCGCATTTAGAACCACTGAGAACCACAATAGGCCTCGCCAGGGGAGCATAAATGCTGTCGAATAGACCTTCGCTACGCCGATCGTGTCGAGTAGATTACCAAGCTCATCGACGGACATCAAACGCGCACCGGCAAAAAGCGGCGATCTACGCCTTTTTCTCAACCATGCCATCAAGGACGCTCGATTCAACATCCCGATAACCATCCATCCACCGTATTTCGCACAACGCGCCGCCTCGAGAACTACCGCCCTTGCGTCACCCACGAACTCCAGCGACGTTATGGCTGAGATCAATTCGAAGCTTCCATCTTTGAAGGGCAGATGTATCGCATCGGCGCGCACGAATCTCGCGGATGGGATGCCCTTCGATCCTGCAACCTGGAGCATTTGACGCGAGATATCAACGCCGACAACTCGGATGCCAGAGGATGTGAAATATTCCGTCCATTGGCCGGTACCGCACCCGATCTCCAGCATCAATCCATCGGCAGCAACAATCGGCAGCGCGCGGTCTATCGCCTTTTTCTGGATTCGGTCGTACATCCTTCCGACCGGGTTGTCATACCAGTCATCGTATCGGTCTGCGACCAGATCGAAATCGTAGGTGCTCATTGCCGCTGAAGCCTAATCGCAACATCGCCGAAGAGCATCATGAGAGTTCTCGACTGACGGCTCCCCAAAGGGTCTCTATATCACGCGCGACGCCGCCACTTTCGAACTCGACGACGGATTTGCCTGCAACCTGAGCCCTCGTGACGGCCGAATCATACCGAATTCTGCCAAGCGGCTTCGCGCCGGCTCTTTCCGCCGAAGCTTCGATCATCTCGGTCATCTCAGGATTAAGGTCGAATTTGTTGACGCATACTGCCGCCCCGACGTCGAAGTGCCTGGTGAGTTCCAGCACCCGCTCCATGTCGTGCTTCCCAGAGAGCGTTGGCTCCGTCACGATCAGGACGAAGTCCGCCCCGGTAACCGACGCTATCACTGGACACCCGATTCCGGGAGAGCCATCGACGATGAGGAGGCCGAGTCCTTGCTCCTTCGCGACTCTCTTTGCCTCGCTTCTGACCAGAGATACCAGCTTGCCGCTATTCTCCTGCGCCGCAAATAGTTTGGCATGAACCATAGGGCCATGCCTGGTCTCGGAGATGTACCACTCCCCGTTCTGGGCGTCTTTGGACTCGATCGCCTTCTCTACGCAGAAGTACGCGCAAACGCCGCATCCCTCGCAGGCTATCGGATCGATGCGAAATGTCTTCTCGACCTTTCCATTTCCCGGGCCATCGAAGAATATGGCATCGAATCTACATATTTCCTCGCACTTCCCGCATGCGGTGCAATGCCCCGGCAGGATTCTCGTGTCTCGTCCGCCGACGAAGATATCCCTCGAGAGTATCTTCGGATCGAGCACCAGGTGTAGATCTGCGGCGTCAACGTCGCAATCCGCGAGCACCTTATTTTGCGCAAGCGCCGCAAAGGAGGCGACGATGCTGGTCTTTCCGGTTCCGCCCTTGCCGCTTATTACGACTAACTCTCGCATTTTTTACCTCCCATGAGCCTCTCAACAAGTGGCTCAAGATGGTCTGAATAACCGGGGACAGCATCTATCGGCAGCTTGCCTGTCGAATATGCCACCGCCACTTCACGGCTGTTCGGTATCTCCGCGAGCACCTCGATCCTCTTCTGCTTGCAATATTTGACCGTCTCGTTGTCCCCGATATCGCAGCGATTGATGAGAACAGCTATCTTCACCCCGATCTGCTTCGCCATATCGACCGCAAGCTTCAAGTCGTTCAAGCCGAAAGGCGTCGGCTCCGTGACCAGTATGACCAGGTTCGCGTCCTTTATCGTCTCGACCACCGGGCAGGTCGTACCGGGTGGCGCATCCATGATGGTGATGCCCTCTGCAAGAGCTCTTTTCTTCACGGACCGGACCAGGGGCGGGGCGAGCGCCTCACCAATCTTCAGCTTGCCGTGTGCGAATTTCAGCGTACCGGCGTGCCCGTCCTCGACGATCCCAATCTCTCGCGTCGTTTCGGTGATAGCGCCCTCGGGACATACGAGTACGCAGCCACCGCAAGCATGGCAGAGCTCCTGGAAGACCAGCGTCTTGTTGCCCATGCAGACTATTGCATTGTATTGACATATCTCTTCGCACTTACGGCAGGATATACACTCATCCTGGTCCACTACAGGCACAGGCATAAAAACAACCTCGCGGCCCAAAATGTCTGGCCTAAGAAAAATGTGGCCGTTAGGCTCTTCTACATCGCAATCAAGATAGACCACTTCTTCGCCGGCCCTGTAAAGAAGCATTGCGAGGCTGGTCGCAATGGTGGTCTTGCCGGTTCCTCCTTTGCC